>JBKCGI010000230.1:0-8502 GCA_046303515.1 Flavobacteriia bacterium
CCGATGATGTTCAATACATTAGATCTGAAAATTCCAGATGGAATCGTATGTAAAACATGTTTAATACCTTCGAATTCTAACGTGTGACCAGCATTTGGACCACCTTGAAAACGTGCGATAATATCGTATTGAGGTGTTAAAACATCAACAATTTTTCCTTTTCCTTCATCTCCCCATTGAAGACCTAATAAAACATCTACTTTCATTTAATAATTGTTTAAAACCTAAACAGGTTTCGTTTTACAGAATTTGTCCACTATCGGACTCTTTATTTAATTATTTTCTACTTTTACTAATCCATCGGCGATTGTTGGACAAATCGTAAAAATCTCGTTTAACTTTGAAATTTTCAATAATTTCTCCACATTTCCTTGTACGCCACATAAAATGATTTCACCACCAACATTGCGAATACGAGTTAAAGAACGAATGAAAAAATTCAAACCAGAACTTGTAATGTATTCTAGTTTAGAAACGTCGTACAAAAATGATTTTTTTTCATTCGATAATTCTTGATCCAGGGTATTCAATACATCAGTTGTTTCATCTGGATTATTTATTTTTCCTGAGAAAGAAAAAATTACCGAAGATGCTTGATGTTCTATTTTGATTGAAAGACTCATTTTTCAGTGGTTTTTTTGGTTTTTGTCCCATAAAAATAAAGTGTGTGATGCTGTATTTCTACACCAAACACTTCCTCAATTGTTGCTTTTATGGATTGAATTCTAGGGTCGCAAAATTCGATAACTTCACCAGTATCCGTACAAATCAAATGATCATGTTGCTTAGAACTGTGTGATTTCTCGAACTGTGCCATGTTTTTCCCGAACTGATGTTTACGAACCAAATTACAAGCTAAAAGCAATTCAATCGTATTGTATAATGTTGCGCGGGAAACACGGTAATTTTGATTTTTCATTTTGATATACAAAGATTCGATATCAAAATGCCCTGGATAATTGTAAATTTCTTCAAGGATATGGTAGCGTTCGGGAGTTTTACGGTGCCCGTTTTGCTCCATATATGCTGAAAAAATATCTTTTACTGTCTCTTGTAAATCTGCTATTGCCATTTATCTAGGAAAAAGCAAAATTAACTATAATCATTGATTTAATAGTAATTTATCTTTTTTTTAATCAACAAGGTTATTCACAATTGTCCAAAATGCAGATACGTTGCATGCAAGGTATCTACATTTTGTATAATTAATCTTGAACAATTTTCTCTTCATCTTGAGAATCCCATCTTTCAACACGTTTAACTCCTTCAATTAATTCAAATTGATTGGTTAATTGTTCTAAATGTTCTCTGTCGTATACTAAAACCTTGATTCTTCCTTCAAAAATTCCATCGGTTGCTTCGAAGAAAATAGATTTCATGTTGACATTATGTTGATGCGAAATAATATTTGTAATTTGATTTACAATTCCAACATCATCTATTCCAACAAGGCGAATGGAAGCGACATGTGCAACCAACTCCTCTTTTTTCCAACGAGCTTTAACTAAACGATACGCCATTTTTGACATCAAATGTTCAGCGTTTGCACAATTATTTCTGTGAATCTTTATTCCTTCATTAATTGTTATGAATCCAAAGACTTCATCACCAGGAATCGGATTACAACATTTTGCTAAACGATACTGGATGTTTTTAAAATCCTCACCAATGATAATTACATCATCTTTTTTGTTGATTTTTGGATAGACATCCAACTCATGTTTATCTTTTGGAACAGTTGAACCTTTTTTCTCTAAACTTAAATTCCCATTATTCAATTCTATTTCACGAACTTTTGTTAAATCCAATTTTGCTTTAGCAGCGCGAATATATAATTCCTGATTACTAGAAAATCCAAAAAACTTGGTCAAAATTGCAATATTTTCTGGCGTGAATTTGATGTTAAGTGGTTTGAGTTTTCGTTCTAAAATCTCCTTACCGTCAAAAGCAATGAGTTTTTTCTCATCGATCAGTGCCGTTTTGATTTTTTGTTTTGCTCTCGCTGAAGTCACGAATTTCAACCATTCATCAACAGGTTTTTGTTTTGGAGAAGTAATAATTTCAACTTGATCTCCATTGCTTAATTGATAACTCAAGGGAACCAATTTATTATTCACTTTTGCGCCAATACATTTATGTCCAATTTCGGTATGGATGTCGTAGGCAAAATCTAATATTGTTGCATCATTAGGTAATACACGTAAATCTCCTTTCGGTGTAAAAACATAAATTTCTTCTGCAAATAAGTTCATTTTGAATTCATTCACAAAATCCATGGCGCTAAAATCAGGATTTTCCATTAAATCTCTGATTTCTGCTAACCAACGATCAAATTTTGAATCTTCAGATTTATCGTCTTTTTCTTTATATTTATAATGCGCTGCTAAACCTTTTTCAGCGATTTCATCCATTCTTTTAGAACGAATTTGAACCTCAACCCATTTCCCTTGTGGAGACATTACGGTTGTATGTAAAGATTCATATCCATTAGCTCTAGGAGTTGAAATCCAGTCTCTTAACCTGTCAGGGCTTGGTTGATAATAATCGGTAACAATACTGTAAATTCTCCAACAATCTGGTTTCTCTAATTCTGGCGGAGTATCAATAATTACGCGAATTGCAAATAAATCATATACTTCATCAAAAGGAACACCTTTTGTCTGCATTTTTCTCCAAATAGAGGAAATTGATTTTGTTCTCGCTTTAATGTCGAAAACATATCCTTCATGCAATAATGCTTCGCGGATTGGATGAACAAATCTTCTAATAAAACGATTCCTTACGTCTTGCGTGGATTTTAATTTGCTTTCAATATCTTGATAAACCTCAGGTTCAGTATGTTTGAACGCTAAATCTTCTAATTCACTTTTAATGGAATACAAGCCTAAACGGTGGGCGAGGGGAGCATATAAAAATTTGGTTTCAGAAGCAATTTTTAAGCGCTTTTCTGGCGCCATACTTCCCAAAGTTCTCATATTGTGAAGGCGATCAGCCAATTTGATTAAAACCACACGGATATCATCCGAAATTGTTAAAATCATTTTTCTGAAATTCTCCGCTTGAATGGAATCATTTTCGTCAAAAACTTCAGGAATTTTAGTTAATCCATCAATAATTCTTCTTGATTTTTCTCCAAATAAATCTTCAATATCTTGTAAAGTGATGTGCGTATCTTCAACAGTATCATGCAATAAAGCACAAACAACACTTGTCGTTCCAAGTCCAATTTCCTCGGCGCAGATTCTAGCAACAGCAATTGGGTGATAAATATAAGGTTCACCAGATTTACGACGAATATCTTTATGCGCATCAACCGCAACGTCAAAAGCTTTTCGAATTAGTTTTGTGTTTTCACGCGAACGGTCTTTTGTAGCTCTCAATAAACCTTTGAAAGCATTGAGAATTTCTTTTCGTTCTTGTTCTAAATCTATTTGTATTTCGTTCATTTTACAAAATATATTTTAT
Organism: Flavobacteriia bacterium; assembly: GCA_046303515.1. Classification (GTDB taxonomy): domain Bacteria; phylum Bacteroidota; class Bacteroidia; order Flavobacteriales_D; family Crocinitomicaceae; genus M2408. The sequence continues at coordinate 3,466 of JBKCGI010000230.1, forward strand.
TTTCACCACTTAGAAGCTATGTGCCTGCCGAAAAAAAGCTTAAATATACAATTTATCTATCCACTTACATTTCGACAGGCTCAATGTCCGTTGAAAATCTTATATGTTGAAAAGCTTGTTTTTCGTCTTAATATATGTGTTGAATTTACTGTTTCGCAGGTAAAACCCTAGCTTTAACTTCGCCGAACCCAACTCTAACTCCATCTTTTTCACAGTAGCCTCGCATGATTACAGTATCCAAATCTTGGATGAATTTGCGTTCTGAACCATCTGACATTTTTAATGGTTTAGTACCTTTCCAAGCTAATTCCAACATAGAACCATAGGAATCTGGAGTTGGACCAGAAATTGTTCCTGAGCCCATCAAATCCCCACATCGCACATTACAGCCGTTCACAGTATGATGTGTTAATTGTTGAGCCATATTCCAATACATATATTTAAGGTTGGATGTAGAAATTAAATTTTCTTCACCGTTTTCTGGCTGTATATACACTGTTAAATTGATATCATAAGATTTTTGGCCTTCAAATTCCAAGTAACTTAAAACATGTGGCTCTTGAACAGGGCCATCACATTTAAAGGCTTGCAAAGCATCCATTGTGACAATCCAAGGAGAAATACTAGAAGCAAAATTTTTGGATAAGAAAGGTCCTAGTGGAACATATTCCCATGTTTGAATATCACGTGCTGACCAATCATTGAAAAGACACATTCCAAAAATAAAATCTTCTGCTTCTTCTGTAGAAATTGAATCTCCTAATGGTTTTCCTTCGAAAGTGATAAAAGCTGTTTCTAATTCAAAATCTAAATTTCTACATGGTGCATAAATTGGGTTTTCCTCAGGATTTGGTTTAATTTGTCCTTTAGGTCTATAAATATCTTGTCCAGAAAGTATCACAGAACTTGCTCTTCCATGGTAACCTACAGGAATCCACAGCCAATTTGGCAACAATGCATTTGCAGGATCTCTAAACATGGTTCCAACGTTTGTAGCGTGTTCTCTAGAGGAATAAAAATCAGTGTAGTCACCAATTTGAACAGGCATACACATGGTAACTTGTTCGATTGAAATTAAGACTTGTGAAACATGATGCTCATTTTTTTGTAAATCTTGAAAAGTACTATCTAAAAGCTTAGAAATGCGATTTCTTAAATCTCTTGTTGCTTTTTTTCCCTTTTTCATCAAAGGATTCAAGTAATTGTTGTCGAAGTCACTCAATTCAAACGGCAAATTCTCCAAATAACCTAAAACAAAAAGTGCTTTTAGATCAACTACATAATCTCCAATTCGAATTCCAACTCGTTCTTTATCTTGATTAGTTCTAAAAATTCCAAAAGGTAAGTTTTGAATTGGAAAATCAGAATTTTGTGGGACTTCAACCCATGATTTTAAATTTGGATTATTTGCAGGGATATTCATAACTAAATTAATTTTGTACAAAGTTAAAAAGTAAATTCTAAATGTAAACAAATGAACTAAATTAGCTTAGATTTTTATTGATTTTTTTAAAAAAGCCAAACTTTTTTTATTTTTTGTTAATTTTTTTCTTCAAATGTTTATCTTTGCTACCCATGAATTTACAGAACGATTTAATTCTAAGAGCTGCGAGAGGTGAATCTATTGAGCGTTATCCTGTTTGGTTAATGCGTCAAGCTGGTAGGATTTTACCAGAATATAGAGCCGTACGTAGTTCTTTATCAGGATTTAAAGAATTAGTTGAAACACCAGAAAGAGCTGCTGAAGTTACAATTCAGCCAGTTGATATTTTAGGTGTAGATGCTGCCATTATTTTTTCAGATATTCTTGTTGTACCAGAAGCAATGGGCTTAGAATATCAAATGTTAGAGCAACGTGGACCTTGGTTTGAAAAAACAATCAAAACAGAGGCTGAACTAAAATATGCTGAAACTGATTTTGACATTGAGGACCGTTTAGGATATGTGTTGGAAGCCATTAAAATTACGAATAAGGAATTAAATGGAAGAGTTCCTTTGATAGGTTTTGCAGGTGCTCCATGGACTATTTTCTGCTACATGGTGGAAGGTCACGGTTCAAAAACATTTTCTGAAGCGCGTAAGATTTTATATACAAATCCAAGTTTGGCACACGAATTGTTATCTCGTATAACAAGAGTTACAATTCAGTATTTAAAAGCTCAAATCAAAGCAGGTGCTCACATGGTGCAAGTGTTTGATTCTTGGGCGGGAATCCTAGGAACTTCTCAGTACACTGAATTTAGCTTACGTTATTTGAAAGAGATTTGTGACGCCATTACTGAGGTTCCAGTGACACTTTTTTCAAAAGGTGCTATTGGTTCAATTTACGATATTGCTAGTTTAAATTGTAATACTGTAGGTTTGGATTGGAACATGGATGTTGCGAAGATTAGAAATGAAATAGGAGAGAGTAGAACACTCCAAGGGAATTTAGATCCTTGTGTTTTGTATGCTTCTCACCAAAATGTAGAAATTGAAACAAAAAAAATGTTGGACTCATTTAGGAGTCGCAGACATATTGTAAACCTTGGTCATGGAGTTTATCCTGACGTAGAACCAGAGAAAGTAAAAACGTTTATTAAAACAGTTAAAGACTATGAAATCAAATATTAAAACACTAGCAGCATTTTTGCTTGTTTTACCGTTAAGTTTGAATGTTTATGCTCAAAAAACAGAAAAAACTGACAAAAACAAAAAAGGCAAACCAGAAGCTGAAAATTTAGTTGAGAACGGAAGTTTTGAGGCTACAACAGGAAAAATTAAGAAACTAGGTTCAATTGATCTAGCAACGGGATGGTCTTCACCAACTGGTGTGCGTGCGGATTTGTTTTTGCCTGCTGATAAAATTCCAGAAATAAATACGCCCAATAATTTTTACGGTAAGGAAGAACCGAAAGAAGGAATGAATTATGCTGGAATTGTGGCTTATTCTTACAATGATAAAATGCCAAGATCTTACATCATGGCAAAATTGAAAACTCCTTTGAAAAAAGGAATGAAATATTGTGTATCTTTCAATGTTTCATTAGCAGAATTATCTAAGTATGCATCTAATAATGTAGGGGCAATTTTAGCTAAAAAAGCTTATGGGACTGATGCTAAAGCTAGTATTATTGAAAAACCAAGTGTTTTGCACCATGAAAACAAAGTTTTTAACGCTTTTTACAACTGGGAAAGAGTATGTGGAACTTTTGAATCAGAAGGTGGAGAAAAAAATATCATTATTGGAAACTTTGTTAATAATGAAGGAACAACAAATGAGAGAATGAAAATGCCTAAGGATATAAAAGGTACTCCAATCATTGCGGCATACTACTACATTGATGATGTTTCAGTTACTTTATTGGAAGAAGGAAAGGTTTGTGAGTGTGGAATTGGTGATTTGGAAGACGAAGTATCTTCAACGATTTACCAAAGACCTAATTTCATGAAAGCTGGAGCGACAGATAAAGAAAAAATTGAAGCACAAGCAAGTTTCTTCGCTTTTGGTAAGAATAAATTACAGCCAGAAGCTATGAAGTCTTTAGATTTAATCGCAGAAGCTTTAAAAGCTAATCCAACTTTTAAATTAGAAATTAAAGGATTTGCCGATGCAAAAGAAATTGCTAAAGCTGAAGAAAATCCATTGTATCAAAATATGGATCAAAAACGAATTGATATTGCCATTCGTTACTTGACAGACAAAGGAATTTCGGAAGATAGAATCATTTCTAGTCCAATGGGTTCTGAAGGTGAAAATTCAGAAATTCAAGAGACTGATGATGAAGATATGAAAGATGCTAAAACGAGAAGAATTACGTTCTCAGTTAAATAAAAATTCAATACTTAATTTAAACGCTCTTTCGATTTCGTTAGGGCGTTTTTTTATTTTTTAAGATGTTTATAAAAGGAGAAAAGGTTAGCTTTTTATACCAAACGGGTTTTGGGATAATTTTGAATTTTGTGGATTCAAATCAAGTTAAAATTGAAGACGAAAATGGCTTTGAGCAAATTTTTAATGTAAAAGAATTAGTGAAAATTCATGGCAAAATGGAAGAGGATGATTCACCTATTATAAAAGAAGAAGTAGCACCTAAAAAACAATCAAATTTTACAATTTTAAAGGATAAAAGTTCTCTGAATCAGCGGGATTTTTGGGAATTAGATTTACACATTGAATCATTGATTGAAGATTTTAGAGGTTTAACAACATTTGAAATCATGAAAACTCAGATGCAAGAGTTTAAAAGATTTTTCTCTAAAGCTAAGTCAAACCAAATTCAAAAAATTGTGATTATTCATGGGGTAGGTGAGGGTGTGTTGAAAAATGAAATTAGAAATTATTTAGCGCAGCAAGAATTCTTAGAATTTTATGATGCTTCTTACTTAGAATATGGTAAAGGTGCAACTGAGGTAAAATTCTTTATTCCTCGTTAAGCATTTTTATTTTCAAGCATTGGCACAAAAGAGAATTCGCCGAATTTTTCTTGCTGAAAATTTGTTTCGTCCAATTTTGTAATTCTAATCATTTCTTGTTTGTCTAAATCGCCGACAGGAATGACTAATATTCCACCTATTTTTAATTGTTTTAATAGCTCTTGTGGCACAAAAGGTGCTCCACAGGTAATTAGAATTTTATCGTATGGAGCAAAACTAGGATTTCCAAGATAACCATCACCATAAAATAATTTTGGATTGTAATTAAAATGGTGAATGATGTGCTTTGCTTTAAGAAACAACTCACGTTGACGTTCAATACTAAAAACTTTCATTCCTAAATGACATAAAACGCACGTTTGATAAGCTGAACCAGTTCCAATTTCTAATACTTTTTCACCCTTCTCTAATTTAAGTAATTGTGTTTGAAATGCAACTGTATATGGATGAGAAATTGTTTGTCCGGCACCAATTTGAAATGCCATGTTTGAATAGGCTTGTTTTTCAAAAACTTTGTCCAGAAAAAAATGTCTTGGAATAGCATCAAATGCGTCCAAGATTCTTTGGTCACTGATCCCCTTGTTTTTTAATTCGTCAATTAGCTGACGACGCATTCCTTTG
>JBKCGI010000231.1:0-59908 GCA_046303515.1 Flavobacteriia bacterium
TCTTCTATTCCTCTTTTGATATTTTGTAAAATTGTGTCCTTCACAAATTTCCATTTGTGTTCGTGCATCAAGGCCATCGCCTCAGGATGAAATTTTTTCAAATCATAAAACACCGAAGGATGCACATTTTTCATCATGGTCGAAACAAACTTGTTTACGCGTAACATTTCATCGATGGCATTTTCAGCTTCTTCAATCACACAAGTGCAATTCACGCGATCAAATTCCGTCTTCACTTTGATGATTTGCAACACTAAATCATTTTTATCCTTGAAATAGGTGTAAAGGGTTTTTTTGGACATCCCCAACTCCCTTGACATATCATCCATGGTCACACTTTTGATTCCAAACCTCAAAAAAATGGCAGTTGCTTTTTCTAAAATTTCTAACTTTTTTGTATCCATGGGTCAAAAGTAAAAACTATTTTTCAATTGGAAACGTTTTTTGAGTAAAAAGTTTCCAAAGTTTTTTGTTTTTTTAACAGTTTGATAATATAAATAATTTAAAATACTGATTATCAATGATAAAAAAGTTGTTTATCGGATATGCAACGGTTTGCAAGCCACAAAAAAAGCACCGAGAAAAATCCCGATGCCTTCAATATTGTTTAATTTAAAATATTAGTTTCCTTTAATTTCAAATTCTGTTCTACGGTTTTGTTGTCTTCCGTCTTCTGAATTATTTGGAGCGATAGGCAAGTTTGAACCATAACCTTTTGCTGTCATTCTATCAGCTGCAATTCCTTTCGTTTTCAAAAATGCTACAACTGCTTCTGCTCTTTGTTGTGATAAGAAATCGTTCACAGATGCAGAACCTGTGTTATCCGTGTGACCAGAAATTTCGATCTTCAATTTTGGCACATCTTGCATCAATTTCACCAAACGATCCAACTCAGCGTTAGATTCAGTTCTTAAAGTTGCTTTTCCATGATCAAAGAAAATGTTACGCAAAGCAATTTTTGAACCGATAGCAATGTTTTTCAACTCGATGGTTTTGTTTACCAAATTGTCATCACTTCCTGAAGGGATATCAAAGTTTTCAGAATGGAACAAATATCCTGGCGCTTTTACAGCAATACCATAATTTTTTCCTGATTGCAAAGTGATAATGAATTTACCTGTTGCACTATTCGTTGTGAAGGTTTCAATCACTTTTCCTGTTGCGTTGTCTGTAATTTCAATACTTGCTTCAACTGCTTTTCTAGAAATGGCGTCAATTGTATTTCCTTTGAAAACGGTCAAAGACTTTTTGTTTACATTAACAGTTGCTTCAATTTGATTGTCTTTTTGAGGCATGGCAACTGAAGCCAATAAATAATCTTCAATATCAACCACACTCTGTTTTTCTTCACCCCAGAAAGTTACTTTGTAGATATCATAACCTCCACTTCCTCCAGCTCTATTTGAAGAAATATAAGCATATTTTCCGTTCGCAGTTGGAGAGAAAAAGAAATCATCGTAAGGAGTATTGATTGGATAACCTAAATTTACTGGAGTTGTCCATTGTCCTTGTACTTTTTCTGATTTAAAAATATCATATCCACCTAAAGATTCAAAGCCTTCTGAAGCAATATACATTGTTTCTCCATCAACTGAAATATAAATTGAACCTTCATTAAATTTACTATTTACTTGCGAAACCATCGTAGCAGCCATGTAATCTTGTTTCATTTTACTTTGCATAGAAGAATACATGATTTCCATTCCGTTCGAACGGTCATCGTTATCACGCGTGAAATAGATTCTGTAACCATCGTCATTGTAGCACGCATTTTTTTCGTTCGTTTTTGGAGAACTGATTAATTTACTTGCCAATTTTGGTTCTGACCAATCTGCACCAACTAATTTTGATTCAAAAATGTCCGTTTGTCCATCAACGCTTTGGTGCAACAACATACGTGTTCCGTCGTAGCTTATTGAATTTGCTAAATCATCACTTGAAGTATTGATTTTTCCATCCAATCTTCTTGGAAAAGACCATGCTCCGTCAGTAAAGGTGGAAGAAAAAATGTCAAAATCATATGTTCCAACTTCACTTGCAGCTCTGTTTCCGCTTCTATTTGAGGACATGATTAACTCCGAACCATCTGTAGAAATAGAAGGAGCCATATCGTCTGTTCCTGTATTCAACTCACTTACATTATCAATCCAAACACGCTCTGGAGTTTTCATTGCTTTTTCAGCTAACTCACATTCTTTGATACGTTTTGTAATGAATTTTGCGAAATTATCTGCTTTACGGTAATCGTTTTCAAAAGCTTTGAAGCTTGCAATTGCTTCAGTAAATTTTCCATCTAATTGCAAAGCAACGCCGTAATAGTAATTCATAAATGGATGACAAGTTGGATCCAATTGTTTTGCTTTCAACAAATACTGGATTCCCCAACTTGGATCAGTAGAGTGAATGTAACAAACACCAATTTTAAAATTCAATTCACCATTACTTGGGTTGAATTTTTGTGCTTCTAAATAAAACTTTAAAGCTTTTTTGTAATTGATTCCGTAATCTGAGACGTTAAAAACTGCCTCATTTCCAATTTTCCAAGCTTCATCACCTTTATCGATGTCGTCTTGGGCTTTTTTCAAACCTTCTTTTTTGTCTTTAAAGTTAGCTGATTTAAATTCAATATTTTGAGCGAAAGAAATACTCGTCAAGAAACAAGTAATCGCAATATAAATAACTTTTTTCATCTTATAATTTATCTAATAATCTTAAAATCCAAACTTCTAGTAATCTAAAACTAGTTACAGTTTGACGAATAATATTTTTTTCCTAAATCAGCACCCAATTCTTTTGCTTTATGCCAATCTTCGCAAGCGGCATTCATTTCGCGCAACATTTCGTTTGCATTTGCTCTGTTGATATAAGCGGATGCATTTTTTGCGTCCAAGGCAATCGCTTTACCGGCAAATTCTTTTGCTTTTTCGTAATTTTTTTTCTTGAAATAAATCGCAGATAAATTCGAATAAGCTGGAGAATATTTTGGATTCAATTCTGTTGCTTTTTTGAAATCTTTTTCAGCATCATCAAATCTTCCCTGCTCAAATAAGGTTGCACCTCTGTTGTTTAACGCCAAGAAATAATTCGCATCAATACTAATTGCACGGTTAAACGCTTCTAATGCTTTCACATAATTTTTTGATTTCTTATAAGTTGTACCAACATTATTCAACACAAAAGCCAAATTTGGATTTTTACGCAAAGCTTCTTCGTATTCTGCAATCGCTTTTGGATAGTTGTTTAACATTCTGTAGCAACTTCCTCTGTCGTTGTATGCAAAAGCAGCACTTGGATCCAACTCGATTGTTTTGGTAAAATATTTAATCGCATCATTGTAGTCTTTTTGCAAGAAACGCAAAGTACCATAATTGTAATACGCCTTTGGGTTTTTAGCATCTAATTGAATAGATTTTTCGTAATCTTTTTCTGCTTTCGAGTACTCATTAATTCCTTGATAAGCTCTTCCACGCTGAAAATATGCTTTTGCATAAGATGGATCTTTAGAAATCAAAGTTGTAATGGTGTTCAAAGCATCTTGATATTTTCCAGCTTCGTTTTCTGTCAATCCTTTGTTGTAATATGCAGCCGTAAAATTTGGATCTGAAGCGATTGATTTTTGAAATTCTGCAATGGCGCCAGCATAGTTTTTGGAGGAAAACATGGTTACTCCTCTGTTGTATGCTTCTTGACTTGCGGCAACAGTTGCATTTTGTTGATTCAACTTAGCGATAGAATCTTTGTACGCTTGTTCTCTGGGAGTTAGCGTTTCAATTTGTGCAAAACTTGAAATAGAAATACACAAAAAGGTAATGATTTTAAAATAATTTATCATGGTTTTACTCTTATTTTGAGGCATGAAAGTACTTATAAAAATCATGCCAAAACGAAGATTTTATTAACAAGGAAAGACGAATTGTTAATATTATTTGTTAGAAAAACGTTGAGATAACCGTTAGGTAACTTTTTTATTCTTAATAATCAACAACTTACCTTTGAGAACAAATGTAGTTCATTTCAAAACAACTCTTTAGAGGCGCTTTTGCAATTTAAATTCAAAGACAAAATTGCAAGTGTAACTTAACACTTAATTATTTGAGACATAAACTATATTATTACGATCAAAAATTTAATATTTAGTCAAAAAAAAGTATATTTGAGAATGAATTTGGCTCAAAACAGTGATTTTTATGGTGATTTTTATCCTTATGTGTCGTAAAATCAACAGTCGAAATGTCTAAAAACGATTCTAAAAAATAGAATTAAAATGGAAGGCTTAATATTATTTAAATCTAAAGAAGAATCAATTTTTTTGAATTATGTAATTCTTATTTTTCATATAGTAGTGCTTTGTTGCGCTATATTAACCAAATTTTATATTGTCGGATTAATTTATTCTTCTATCATAATATATCCCATGTTTAAAATTCCCAAGAATGTATTATTTTATGATAATGGGGTAACTATTAAATATTCTTTCAAGAGAGTAAATCTAAAATATAAAGATATCAACTATGTAGATTTTAAATATACAAGTCCATCAACTTTTCCCGCTCTGGTGATTGTTTGCAATAAAGAAAGGTATGGATTTGAATGGGGAGATAAAAGAAATTTGGTCGATATCCTAAATTGGCTAAGTACCAATGGAATAAAAATAACAAATTCAAGTTCTAAACTGAATAATTTTTGTAATCTAAAAAATGGCAAGTATTATTTCGACCATTAATGATGTTAAATTTTAAAATTGGACCATGAAAAAAATCTCAATAATACTTTTTATGTTCTTGGCTTGGCATCTGTTGAGTTCTGTTAATGCTGTGAACCCAACTTCGGCAGAAGATTTAGGAAATAAGATATTTGAATCTATCAAACAAGGTGATTTTGAAACAATTAAAGCATTAATAGTTAGTTCAGAGGACATAATTCAAACTATTAATCATTCAAATTTGAATGAAGAAAAAAAAGAATCATTAAAAGTTTCTCTTATTGAAAAACTTGAAACAGATTCTGAGAAGACCCTAATACAAATTGAAAATGGATTCAAGAAAACAAGGGAGGTTTTTGAATCAAAGAAATGTAAAAATGGTGTGGAAATAAATAAAATTAAATCTCAAGTAAATCCCGTTTTAGGTTTGGAGATAGGAGAACTTGAGATAGAGTTTATCTGTAAGAAAAATATTGAGACAATAAATGTTGAGGTTATAAAAACAGAATCGGGATGGTTTATCCTTGAAAAATTAAGATTAGTTGTTACATAAGATGATACTGACTGTTTTCCAAATGGTGCTTTTGAATCTCATTATATTATGAACAACAAAAAACAAAGGACCGCCAAAGGCAGACACGAAGTGAATCCATTATCTCTATGATGCCTACCACGCAGTAGCAGCGAAGCTAATTTTCTTGGAATTGGCTTTTGACATAGATATTTAACTTCTCTTTCTTCTTTTGATTGTTCTCAGAACCCTAAGAGCAACCAAGAAAATCAGCAGAATCCAAGTGGGTCATAATACCGATTCTGTTTTCAATGAAGTTTCCCGATGAATCTGCAAACCTTTTGAAAACTATCTCGGCATTAAACAGTTTTGAAAGGCTAAGATTTTGTTGAATTTACAATCATTTGTAATTACTAAATCTAAACTAATGTAGCAGACGAAAATTTTATTTTCGACAGGCAATTTTAGCTCTCCAAATCAATCATTTACAAAAAGAAACAGACAACTTAAAGCACAAAAAATCTAGTACAATCAGAGCAATATTTCCTCCATATTAAATTTCGATTACCATACCTTTAATTTTAAAAATCCAATAGTTTAATTAAGTAGTTTTGTTAAAAAAAAGATGAATATCGAGCAATATTTAGAAGATTTGGTTAAAAAATATGTGAAATCAAATCGCAATCTAAATGAAACCATTATTAAGGAACTCAAGAAAACAATTTTATCTTTTGAACACAAAAAAATAAACCAAATTGTAACTTTCGGTTCGAGCATTAAAGGCACAAATATTCGAGAAAATCCGAAGGTGAAATTGTTGATTTCGATGAAAGAAAAAGACAAAAGATCCACGGAGGAAATTACCACCTGGTTTTACAATTACCTGCAAACGCCAAACAACGAAATTGTAAGGAAGGGAAATCAGCTCAATTTCAACTACAAAGGAATTGATTTCAACATTTTTATAGCAAAGAAAAAAGACAAAACATATAATTACCACGTGATGCAAAATTTAAATTTAAGTAAAGAAGTCGTCTCAAATTTCAATATTCACACCTTCAATGTTGTTGATTCTAATTTTCAAAAAGAAATAATCTTGATGAAATTATGGAGAGAAAAACACAATTTGAATTTCCCTACCATGTATTTAGAGTTGGTGGTAATTGATGTCCTAAGAAAATGTAAAAAGAAAAATTTATTTTCGAGAATCATTCGCATCTTAGATTTCTTGCGCAAAGATTTCATTCAAGAAAAATTTTACGATCCTTCCAACACGAATAATGTGATTTCTGATTACATTTCTTTGGAAGAAAAAATGAAAATTCAAACCATGGCAAAATTGAGTTTGACTGAGGAATATATTACGGATATCGTTTCTTAGGAAGGCAAGTTTTTTTAAAATTGAATTATTAAATTCAGATTACTACCGCTCCTTATGAAAATAGAAGATGAAAAAAAGATATTCGTTAAGTTTCACGATTTAAATGAATTTGTTTTTAACATTAATAATTTGTCAAAATGGTTGGCTTTTGTTGACTCCTTGGAGCAAATTACACTTAATCAAGATGTCAAGGGAAGTTATCTTTCCTTAAAAATCAACATCTTTAAGAAAAATCAAGTTTTTAATTTTCGCGTAAGTGAATTTGAAAAGAATAAAAAAATTAAACTCAAATCACTTCAACCTTTTTTGTTTGAAATTACAATCAAAACCTTTCAATCGGTAGATGGAAATTCCTATGTCATCTTAAAAACTAAATGCAAACCAAAAGGCTTCTTCATCTTTTTTAGTCGTAAAAAACTACGCTCAAAAAATAAATTTTCCTTGGAAATTTTAGAAGGCTTATTTGGTGAATATAAATAGGAAATAATTCCTAAACGTATTTAGCAACAATGTCCAATGTTAAATCTTACATAGTCAATTAATTGAATATCAGCAAACTAAACTGATTAAGTGAAAATTTAATATTGAATTTCTATTGCCTATACATATTTTTGTTTACATGAAATTAATATTATCGTATTAATTTATAAACATTGAAATATTTATTTAAAATAAAATTATGGCAAAAAAAGTAACTGAAATTGAATCCAAAGAAGAAAAAGTAGTAAAAAAACCAGCCACTCCAAAACAAAAAGTAGTTAAGGTTGTTGTAGCTAAAGCAGAGAAAGCAAAAATTGAGGAAGTAGAGGAAGTTGAAAAAACAGAGGAAACTCTTCCTGAAATCGAAGTAATTGTTGTAGAAGAATCTTCAAAAAAAGGGAAAAAGGATAAAAAATCCAAAAAAGACAAGAAGAAAAAGAAGGACAAAAAAAAGAAAAAAGCTAAAACTCAAAATAAAAAGAAGAAGAAAAAATAATAGCTTTATTTATTTTATCTTCTTAAATTACAAAAGCTGTGAGAATCAAATTTCACAGCTTTTTTTGTTTTAAAGTGATATTTTAACGAATAACAAATTTACTTTGAATCAAATCTGAACTTTCAGAAATCTGCAAAAAATGCAAGATGTTGCTTTGAAGTTGCACACGAATTTTGTTTGTTTCGTCACGTATAATTTCCTGGTAAATTACTTTACCTGTAAGATCAAAAATTTTAATTTCTGAATTTCGTTCTAAATTTTCATAAAAAGATATCTCCTGAAAATCACCAAAATTTAAGATGCTTTTGATGGCATTACTTTCATTAAAAACACTTAATGACAAAGGATCAGTATAGGTAATTTCACCATCAAAATCAACATTTTTTAAACGCAAGTAATATTCTCCTGCTTCAACATTAGCGATAGTTTGATGATAGGATTTTTTTTCAGTTGTATTACCATTTGCCTTCTCATATCCTGCAAATTGGAATTCTTCATCTTCAAAACTTGCAAGTTGAATTTCAAAATAATCCAAATTTCTTTCACTCAAAGTTTCCCAATTTATTTCAATTTTGTTTTGCAAACCTTCTACTGAAAATTTCCCTAGTTCCATTGGAAGCGGAATTGGTGCTGAACAAGTTGGAACATTCCCGTAGGTAACATTGCCTGCATTATCAAAACTGCAATAATCACCATTATCTCCAGTATTAGCAGCACTTGGAGCATAAGTAACAGCATCACTTGCTCCACCAAAATCAACTGTCAGCGTTCGCGTTGGTCCTGTTGATGTTGTATTAGCGAACCTACCTGTGGTATTGGTATTATTGCAAAAAGCTACATAATATGGACCGCCACCTGGGCATTCAGAGCTGTAATCAAACAATGTAGGTGGATTTGATCCTGTAAAAATTATCAAGGTTGCATTTGCAGGAATCGTAGTGTTATACTGAAATAAAGTACATCCAGCAGTCGTATTTAAACTACCCACATAGGTGGAATTATTGCCGATTGTTTGTGTTCCACATCCTGAATTACACCAAGACGCAGCAATACTTGGAAACGTTACCCTTACGTCGTTTAGGTTAAGTGCACTGCTTCCATTACTTATTACAAAATATTCATCCGTCCCCTCATCTGTTTCGCAAGTATTAACAAGAATTGCCCTGATCTGCGGTGTTGAACAGCTTGCACCAGATGTAGTTGTAAAGCTAGTAGAACTCACTCCAGTGGTCAAATATTCTACACAAGTGGAAGAGCCATTGTATTCATAAATTTTGAAACAATAAGTTGCACCTGGAGTTAACCCATCAACGATTGTTGTTCCTAAACTTCCATCATAAACCACAAAATCTTCTGTAGTAGAACCTCCAACCTCAGAACCCGAACCAAAAGTACTATTGGATGTATAATTAGTATGATCGCTTGGATCTGTAATTGTGCAATCTGTACTCATTACTATCATTCTATTTGCCCCATTTCCAGCTGTGAAATTTAGTTGAGCAGAAGTACATCCTTCACTAACCGTAATATTTGAGGCTAAAGTTGTTGGTTCAGAAGCGGCAGAACAAGCTGAAGTTGTTGGAGTAATAGAAAAATCATCAATCCCTAAGCCATCATCAGAACTTGTTGCATTTAAATCAGTCCATCTTATCCAAAATGTAGCACCATTAGCAATGGACAAACTAGTAATACTTGCAGAAATTGAAACTTTATTTGCTGCTAAATTTCCATCTAAGGCACCAACCGTTCCCGTAGAATTTGGCGCTGTAAAATCTAAGGTATTTACATCTGTCCAAGTACCTGTTATCAAAGAAGTTGCATTTAAACTATATTGAAAATCTAATTTGTCATTTCTACCAGTTGCTCCTAAACGCCATTGTTCTCCAGTGTACGAAATTAATAATGAGATAATTAAACTGCTTGTGTTGTTAGTAAAAGATGCACCTATACTTGGTATTACTGAACCTGACTGTAATCCACCTAAAGCTCTATCTGATGACCCTGATGCGCCAAAACTATAAGAATCTCCGGCCGTTCCTGAACCCGTACCTGCAGTGTAAGTGGTATTTGCACCAGTTCCAGATTCTGTAAGCACCCAAGCTGTTGGTAGCGTTGAAGATGTTCCTGAATTAGCTAAAGTATTAAAATTTTGTGTACTCGCACCACCAGTTAAAGAAATTTGCGAGAAGGTAAATTGAATTGAAATTAAAGCTAAAAATATAAACTTTGTTTTCATCTAAAAAATTATTTTATTCTAGTATTTTTCACATGGTTTCGGCTAAAAAATAACTTCAAGGATATCATGTAAAAAACTTGGTACAAAGTTCCGTGATTGTATCCGAAATCCTTTTAAGAATAGATTAACTTTAAATTAAATATTTAAAGTTGAAACATTAACTCAAGGCTAAATTTGCTTTATTTTTTTGTGTTGTTAATGTTAATTTAATAGAATTTGTCCCATTAAATCAGTTTAGTTTTCGATGAATGAATTCTAACCGTCTTAACATATAATTAATACAAAACAAAATGAAAAAATTGACAGTAATTTTGTGGCTTGTATGGTAGTATCATCAAACAAGCTAGTTGAAATTATCACTAGCAAAATCAACACAATAGTTATCGTCATTAATCCTAAAGGTGAATTGATTTACATCAGTCAATCTGTTGAACGTATTTTGGGTTATCAACCTGAAGAACTTTTAGGTGAATATTGGTGGAAAGCAACTCGAAAAGACGATTTTTCTGCATATAAAATGTTGGAAAATTTCAAGGAATTGGTCAAAGAAAATCGCATTTCGGAATTATCAACGGAGCGTTTACTTTTTGATGTCAATCACAATAAAAAATGGATTTTATGGGACAGCTCTTTGGATGATGAAGGAAATGTGGTAAGTGTTGGTTACGATATTACGAACCGCAAAATCAACGAAAAAAAACTTTCTCGAACAGTAAAACAACTCCGAAGCAAAAACAAAGAAATTATCGATAGTTTGAATTATGCGCAAACAATTCAACATTCCATCTTACCTAGTTCGAAAACGCTAACAAATTTCTTTTCAAATTACTTTGTAACCTATCTTCCAAAAGACATCGTTTCGGGAGATTTCTATTTTTTCTACGAATTCATTGATTTATTGTTTGTTGCTTGCATCGATTGTACTGGTCACGGTGTTCCCGGAGCTTTGATGACTGTTTTAGCCAATAATTTATTAAAAAGTGTTATCAAACATCAAATGCTCAGCGATCCCGCAGAAATTTTACATGCACTCGATTCATTGTTGTTTGATGAATTTAATAGGAACAACAAGATTCAGCGAGCAGATGGAATGGATATTGCGCTTTGCGTTTTTGATTTTCAAACCAACACCTTGAATTTTGCTGGTGCAAATCAATCACTTCAAATTTATAGTGCTGAACAAGAAATAGAAATCAAAGGAAATCGCTTTCCAATTGGTTTATACCACGATGTCGATAAAAAATTTGAAACCCACAGCTTTGAATTCCAAAAAGGAGATCGCTTTTTCCTCTTTACGGATGGAATTGTAGACCAATTTGGCGGAGAAAAAGACAAGAAATTCACCAAAAAACGTTTGAAAGAAAGCTTAAACACATCTGAAAATCTCCTAAAAATTCAGGATGTATGCAATTCAAAATTTACCACTTGGAAAAATAAAAACGAACAAACTGATGATGTGTTGTTGATTGGATTGGAAATCTGAGTAATATTGTCTACTTAATTTAAAATTGAGGAAATTTTTTGTTAAATTTTGTTCCCTCAGAGGGAACATTTAATATTTTTTTGTACATTTGTAGCTAAGCATGAAAAACATTGTAGCTCTAAGAACATTAAAAGACCATTGGGAGAAACCAAATAGAGGAGATTCAGAACAGCAATTGAAAGCTTGGTATCAAGAGGCGAAAATGGCTAATTGGAAAAACCCCAATGATGTAAAATTACAGTATAAAAGTGCTAGTATTGTGGGTGAAAACAGAATTGTATTCAATATTTGCGGCAATAAATACAGACTAGTGGTCAAAGTAAATTACATCACAGAGTGGGTTTACATTCGATTTGTTGGCACGCATAAAGAATATGACAAAATAGATGTTACAACGATTTAAAAAAATTATGGAAGCAAAATTGATAAAAACAGAAGCAGAATACAACGAAGCATTAAGTCGTATTGATGAATTATTTGATATTACCCCAGAGCATGAAGCTTTTAATGAAGTTGAACTGCTCATCACACTAGTTGATTTGTACGAACAACAAAATTTCAAAATTGAAGCACCAGATCCCATTGAAGCCATCAAGTTTAGAATGGAACAAATGGGCATGAAAAGAATTGAAATGACAAAGTTTTTTGGCACACGTGGAAGAGTATCTGAAATACTAAATAGACAAAGGGAATTAACACTTACGATGATTAAAAAATTACACAAGGAATTTGGCATCCCAGCCGAATCATTGATTGCTTAGATAAAGTTGAATTGGTTAAACACCTCCACCCTGCTGGTTTTGCATTGCGTTAGAAGTAAAGAAGTTAAATCAAATAGAGCAAGTATTTTATTACAATATTTAAAAAATAAAATCTACCGAAATATTGCAAAACAAGAGTGTCAGGTACGAGCGAAAAAATAATAAAATGAATAAAATATTAACAGTTTTAGCATTATGTCTGCTCATTTTTGACTTTAACTCAATATATATGATGATAAATCCAACGAAGGAAAAGGCATTTCTCTCAAATGTTGAATTTGATTGGATATACTTTACAAAGGAAACATGGGGTTTTTTACTTTTTGTTTTACTGGGATTTATGGGAGCAATTTTTACATTTTTTAAAAAAAATGGGGACTTTATTTATTAAATCAATTTATTATTTTTGAACTAATTAGAAGAATCCTATTTATTAATTTAGAGTTTAATTATTTTTTAAAGTCTTTTATTTTAATCTTATTTTTCCTTTTTGTTTCCAAAAAGATTACTCAAAAAATCTATAAATACTCAATTAAAGAATTCATATTGGTAAGTGTTCTCGGAATAATTTTAAATTTTATAATATTGTCATTTTATCTTTATTATTAATCCTCCTTCTCCACTCCGGCGAATTTGAACAAATAGTTTGCACCTACTAAATTAACTCTCCCACCGCTCCGCTGGGGTTGTAATCCTGCGGATTAATTTAAAACCAAGTTCGAGGTAAATACTAGAAATAATTGTTACAATCGTGATGTGAATTGTGAGAGTATTAATTCATTAGAAATAAAATACCGCAGGATTACAAATCCAGCGGAGCAATATGGCAAGGAATTTAAAAATAAGCGATAGCTTTCAAATTATGGTCTATTTTTTTTGAACGAAAATACAAGTTTTTTATTGTAAACCTATTCTTTTATTTATCTTTGAATCCAAATAAAAGATACATGTCAAAAGAAGTATATTTAGTTGATGGCGTGCGCTCCGCAATCGGTAATTTTGGTGGAACTTTATCTGCAGTGAGAGCAGATGATTTAGCCGCTTCGGTGTTAAAATCCTTAATGGAAAAATTCCCTAGTTTAAATCAAAATCACGTTGAGGACGTAATCTTAGGTTGCGCCAATCAGGCTGGTGAAGACAATAGAAATGTTGCCCGAATGGCTTCACTTTTGGCTGGAATCCCAGTTGAGGCTGGTGGAGAAACCGTAAACAGATTGTGTGCATCAGGAATGGCTGCAACAATTAATGCTTCTCGTGCCATAAAAGACAACGCTGGTGATATTTACATTTCTGGAGGTATTGAGCACATGACTCGTGGACCATGGGTGATTTCGAAAACTTCTTCTGCTTTCGGTCGTGATGCCCAAATGTTTGATTCTTCTTTCGGATGGAGATTTATCAACCCGATGATGCAAGAATTGTATGGGGTTGACAGTATGGGGAATACCGCTGAAAACTTAGCTGAATTGTACAATATTTCACGTGAAGATCAAGATAAATTTGCTGTTTGGTCACAAGAAAAAGCTACACGAGCACAACAAAATGGAATTTTAGCACAAGAAATTTGTGATATTATCATTCCACAAAAAAGAAAAGATCCAATCATCTTTAATCAAGATGAATTTATACGTTCCGCAACAACGATGGAAACTTTAGGAGGCCTAAAACCAGCATTCAAAAAAGATGGAACAGTTACGGCAGGTAACGCTTCAGGATTAAACGATGGAGCTGCCGCTTTGTTGATTGCTTCTGAACAAGGATTGAAAGACAATAATTTAACTCCAAAAGTAAAAATTTTAGGAGGTGCAGTTGCTGGAGTTGAACCGCGAATCATGGGAATTGGTCCAGTAGAAGCTTCTTTGAAAATTTTAAAACGTTGTGGTTTAACCTTAGATCAAATGGATGTTTTGGAACTTAACGAGGCATTCGCAGCTCAGGTTTTAGCTTGTACACGTAAATTGGGCTTGGCAGACAATGATCCAAGAATTAACATCAATGGTGGCGCCATCGCTTTAGGTCATCCACTTGGAATGTCGGGAGCACGTATCATGTTGGCAGCAGCAAATGAATTGCAACGATCACAAAAAAAATACGCTTTAGTTACAATGTGTATCGGCGTTGGACAAGGATATGCTTGTATTTTAGAACGCGTTTAACCAACGCTTTGATTTTTAAATCGTTTATGAAGTAATGAAAAATCTTTTTGTATTAATTTTAGTCGTATTTGCTCTTTTTTCATGCAGAAAAGAAACAACAATGTGGCATTCCGATTGGGTTTTACCTCTTGTAAACGATACCCTAGATTTACAAAATCTTACTAACGATTCAACTTTAGCAATTCAGAATGGAAAATATATTTTGGACTTAACGCGAGAAATTGCTCATATAAAACCATCTGAATACGTTAAAATACCAGATACCTTAATAGAACAAAAGTTTTCAATTGGAATAACCTCTCTTAATATTCCAGCCGGAACAAGTTTTGTAAACAACAATAAAGATCATATTTTTGATTTAGGTGAAACGCAGTTGAAACAAATTCGTGTAAAAGGTGGAACAATTACTTTGGAGGTATTTAATCCTGTAGAGACGAAAACATTTTTTCAAATTAATCTTCCTTCAGTTACAAAAAATAATCAACCCATTTCAAGAACAGTTGAAGTTCCTGCAGGGAGCGCTACAAATCCAAGTTCTGCTTCTGTTGAAATAGATTTGGCTTCCTACATGATCGATTTAACTGGAAGTTCAGGAAATTCATTCAATGCCTTGCAATCTTCTTTGCTTGTTTCTACGGATGCAAATGGTTCTAGTGTGATTTTACATTCCACCGATTCAACAAAATTTAAAATTAATATGCAAAATATCGAATTGGATTACGCAAGAGGATATTTTGGTCACATTAACTATTCGGATTCCTATACTTTTGAATCAAATTTTCTTAAAAATCAAGTGTCAGGGATTTTGGACATTCCTAATTTAACTCTTGATTTGGATTTTGAAAATAGCATAAAAGTTTCCGCGAAAGCCAATTTGATGGAATTAAATAACATCAATACGGAAAACAACAACGAAGTTAATTTGACACATCCCATAATTGGAAATCCATTCGTTATTGAAACTGCAACAGGCAGTTGGAGTTCAGTTGCACCCTCAGTTAAAAATATTGAATTCACTGCTGGAAACTCCAATTTGGAAGCCTTTATTGAGAATTTAGGAGACAAAACGGATATTGCTTATGCAATTGAATTGAATCCTTTTGGAAATATTTCGGGAGGTTGGGACGAATTCTTTCCAAACAGTTCTTTTGATGTAATAGTTCATGCGCAAATGCCTTTGGATATTGCAATGGACAAATTAACCTTATCAGATACTTTTGCAGTTAATTTCACGCAAGACAAAGCTAAAACGCATATTGAAAGCGGAAATTTATTCCTGAAAATTGAAAATACATTTCCTTTTGAAGGGAAATTAAAACTACATTTTTACGACGAAAATTCGAACTTAATTCATACCATTGACGATATTAATACAATTCAATCTGCAAATTATGGCAGTCTAAATAGTTTAGCAATTTTATCTCAAAAAAGCGAATTAACAATAGCACTTCCTCAAGAATTAGTAGAAAAATTGAATGATGTCAAAAAAATTCGCACTTCGCTAGAATTGAATACACCTAATGCAACAACTAACCTTCCTGAAGTGATTTCCATTCCAGAAAAGGCATTTTTTAAAATCAAAATTCAAAGTAGTTTTAAACTTGAAAATCATATTGGAGAATGAAAATAATACTTTCAACTATATTTGTTTTTGCACTTCTATTCGCTAGAACGCAAGTTTCTTTGCCTAAAACAGTAGATTTTGACAGCACTAAACGCTTTGAATTTGGCTTGAATAGTTCACATGATATTCAAACGACTTCCATTTCACTAAAATTTGCCAATACCTTATTGAAAGGTGGTGAATTAACTGATGATTTCACCTCCAAAACATTAGCTAAGCAAAATGACATCAATCGAATCGGTCGTGAATTTTCAAACGAATTATACTTTGCTGATTATCAATTCACACCATTCAAACAAAACAAATACGGCCTTTTTGCCGAAATAGGATATCAATCCTTAACATCTGGGATTTATAGTCAAGACCTTTTTGAAATGGTTTTCAAAGGGAACCAAAATTTTATTGGCGACAGTGCCCATTTCAGTGGTACAGGTTTTAAACACTATGATTTTCAAAACATTGGATTAGGTTTAATTGACAAAAAAACGAAGTCTTTTTTAACTTTAAACTTTATCAATCTGCAAAATTACGCAGCTGGAATCACAACAAAAGGAAGTTATTTCATGAGTCCCGATTCTACAGAAGTAGATTTAGATTTGAATGCACAAAGTTTAAATACCTACGGTGCAAATTTTAACAAAGGAATGGGAATTGCACTAAACCTTACTTTAAATTTCGAAGTTCCTTGGAGAAATGAGAAAACGGCTATTTTCCAATTCAAAATTAAGAATTTTGGTGCCGTAAAAGTCAATAAATTAAACTCTTATAGTGTCGATACCAATATAGCACTTTCAGGTTTTAAATTTGAAGACTTTTTGCTTAACAATTCAACCGATTTGTCCTCCATTTCATGGCTAGACACTCTAAACGTGAGAACAGATACAATTTCAGAAATGATTGTATTACCTGCAATGATTCAATTTGGAAAAGTTTTAGACAAAAATTTCACTGGAAAAACACAATCATTTTTCGGAATTAAATTGTACCCTTCGATGCATTATGTTCCAAAACTTTATCTTGGATTTGACTATAAAGCGACAGATGATTTTCATGTGGGAGCAACAGCTGCTTATGGCGGATTTGGTGTATTTAGAGCAGGAGTTTATGCTAATTATCAAACAAAAAAAATAGACTTTGGGATAGGAACGGAAGATGTTTTAGGATTTATCTCAAAAAATGCCTTTGGACAAATGATTCATCTCAAATTAATTTGTACCTTGTGAATTGAAACTTAATTTTTAACACTATGAATATTACACTTTTAGTTATTGGAGGAGTTTGTTTACTTCTATTTTTATTCAGTTTTAGAACTGTACAACAAGGAAATATTGCCATTGTAACAATTTTCGGAAAATACCGCAGAATCATGTCGCCAGGTTTGAACTTTAAAATTCCAATCATCGAGCAAATTTACAAGCGTATTTCTATCCAAAATCGTTCTGTGGAGCTTGAATTTACGGCTACAACACAAGATCAGGCAAATGTAAATTTCAAAGCCATGTTGTTATTCGCTGTTTTAAACCAAGATGAAACGGTTTTAAAAAACGTTGCCTTTAAATTCATTGATGAAAAAAGTTTGATGCAAGCCTTAATTCGTACAGTTGAAGGCTCAATCAGAGCTTTTGTAGCTACAAAAAAACAAGCAGAGGTTTTGTCTTTGAGAACAGAAATTGTACAAGAAGTAAAAAGTCATTTGGATGCTACTTTAGAAGAATGGGGTTATCACTTGATTGATTTACAATTAAATGACATTGCTTTTGATGAAGCAATTATGCGCAGTATGGCTCAAGTTGTTGCCAGTAATAACTTAAAAGCAGCAGCAGAAAATGAAGGTCAAGCTTTGTTAATTACGAAAACAAAAGCAGCAGAAGCTGATGGAAATGCGATAAAAATTGCTGCTTTGGCTCAAAAAGAAGCATCACAGTTACAAGGACAAGGTGTTGCATTATTCCGTCAAGAAGTTGCGATTGGTATGTCTGAGGCCGCTAAAGAAATGAAAGATGCTGATTTGGATTCATCCTTAATCTTGTTTTCGATGTGGACCGAAGCAATGAAAAACTTTGCTGAAAACGGACAAGGAAATATGATGTTTTTAGATGCTTCTCCAGATAATATGCAACGTACCATGCAGCAATTAATGGGAATTACCAAAGGAATTAAACCTGAAAAATAAGTTTAAAATAGAAATGAATCTTTTCAAAAAAATAACACTGCTTTTTTGTTTCATGACACTTTGGAGTTCTGGACAAATAAGTTTCTACAACACTTATTCAGACCAAGGTTATGACGAAGGTGAAGGAATTGTGCAATTGCCTGATTCTAGTTATTTGGTAACGGGTTCGTCAAGCAGTTTTACCTCAAGTGCTCAAGCCTTCATTATGAAAGTTGACAGCTTGGGAAATCGCTTGTGGTCCAAAAATTATGGTGGATTGGAATCTGATAAAGGAAGAAGAATTTTTCATGTTCCTAACGATGGAATTTATGTCGCAGGACAAACGAATTCTTTTGGAAATTTTCACAATGTTTACTTCTTCAAAACGGATCTCTCAGGAAATCTAGTTTACGAAAAGAATTATGGTTCTGCTTTGTATGAAAACATTCACGATGCGGTGATGCTCAAAGACACTTCATTTATTTTAGTTGGAGAAACCTATAATACAAGTAATGAGTCTGAAAACATTTACCTGTTAAGAATCAATAAACTGGGAGATACTTTGTGGACGAAAAATTTTGGTTCGGAACAAAAAGACGTTGCACGAACAATTAAATTATTAAACGATACAACAGTCATAATCGGAGGTGAATATTTCGTTACAGATTCATTGACTCAAAAAGCGATGCTGATCAAAATGGATATTGATGGCACAATTGAATGGCTAAAAACTTATGGTAGCTTGGGGAAATATGTGATTAATGATTTGACAATTGATTCTGATAACATAAGATGTGCAGGTTTCAATCAGCAAAACATTGAGCTTGAAGGGGCAAATATGCAATATATTTTGAGATGCGATACGGAGGGAACTTTGATTTTTGATAAATCTGAAATTCATGATGGTAATTGGGAATTTAAGTGCATTGCAAAATATGGTCCCAATAACAATGATTTTTACCTAGCAAATAAATTTGAAAACAGCAGTGAAACAGGATCAAACAATGGAGAATCAGACATAACAATCTATCGTTTCGATCAGAATTTATATTACAACAACTTCTATCATCAACCTTCAATTTTAGGAAATGACATTCCAAATCAACTAATTGCCACTTCCGATGGTGGTGCAATTTTAGTTGGCGAAAATAATTTCCCAACGGCTAATGGCAGCAATATTTTACTTGCTAAAATTGGTCCAAATGAATATTATCCTTTTATTGAGGCGTTACCTAATCATTCAACTTTAGTAAATATAGAAGAGCAATCTAAAGAGTCTGATTTAATAATTTATCCTAATCCGACATCAAATTATATTACAATTGAAAATAAAGCTCTAATTGGTACTAGATTTGTTATTTACAACAGTACATTTTCCGAAATTGAAAGTGGTTTAATCACTAATTCTCAATTATATATTGAAAATTTAAGCAAAGGATACTATTTCATTACTTTAGGAAATATCATTCACAAATTTATCAAATTATAATCACTTCTTCTCCTCTTCGTTCAATTTTTGAATAAAGAAGAACGATTTGTCTATAGTCTCATATTTCCCATTGGGAGTAGGTTTGAGTGCAGGAGAAGCAACAACATAGCCATATGAATCCAACAAAACATAACTTGGATAAGTTAGAATTTTATAATCTTTTAAAATATCATGATTAGCTTGGATTTCAAACTTTTGCCAAGGTAAAGTCTCAAGCATTGTAATTTGTTTTTTAGTGTATTTATCTTGTTTGATAAAAACTGTAATTACTTCAACATCATTCTTGTATTTATTGTGAAGTGCTTTCAATAATTCAATTTCTTGTTCGCATTCTTTGATATTTAAATCTACAAATTGAATGTACAAATGTTTTTTTCTAAAATTAGCTAATTCAACAATTGAATCTGATTTGAAAGCTTTTAAACTAAAACTTGGAGCCTTTGAACCAGGAAGAATTTCCTTTAATTTTTCGATTAAATTACCCGCAATTACACCATTTTCTTTAAACAAACTATGTTTCGACAAACTATCCAATATACTAATGATATTGGTTTGAGGGAAATCACTTTTGAAATAAGAATCACTTAAGGTCTTAATCATCACTAATTCCAACAATTTCGCATTCTTGAGCGTATATTCTTCGCTCATGGCATTAGCTACTACTGTTGGACTACTTTTTAAAACACCCAAGTAAATGCGGTTATTGGTTTCTAAAGTCAAGTGAGCAGAAACATTTTTGTAGAAATTATCTACGTAAGACATATACAATTCACTTTCATAAACAATCGGATAGTTTCTTAAATAAAAGTCATATTTTTGAAAACGATTGTAAGATCCTTTAATCTGAATATCATCTAATTCAGCCATAGAGAATCGCACATAGGTTTGAAAAAACAAACTACTATCATCAATATATGCTTTCGAAACATTTAAGCGAAAAGTGTCCAATTTATTCTGAAACTCCTCTTGCTTGAGGTTTTTAGTATGAAAATAAGTGCCTAAAAAATTATTTACCCATTTATCAAAACTTAATATTTTGTAATTGATATCCGTTGCAGGTAAATCGTAAAAGCCAATTTCCACATCATTCCCCAGGGGTCTAAATTCGTCGTATTTATTCCTACTTGGCATAAATATTTCGTAATTTGCATTAGGTTGAATATACAAAAACCCTTTATTATTCTTAGATTTAACAATGATTTTTTGAATCTTTGAGTTGAAAAAACTTATCGTGAAATTTGAATCAGCTTTAACCTCTGTAGTTCCAATTAATTTCTCTTTCCTAGAAAAATAATCTTCAAAACCATAAATTTCTACTTTTTCGCCGATGTAAGACGGTGCATAACAATTAATTTTTGTCATACTTTGTGAAAAAGAGAAACTGAAAAGCGAAACAAGAAAAACAAGTAACAAACTGTTTTTCAAGCAAAAAGAATTACAAATTTTGGTTTTATTCAACATAAATATTTTCTTAATGAACGAGAATTTCACTATTTGTTACAAAGTTATCAATAACCCCGCCATTTTTTGAGATTTCTCTCACAATGGAAGAATTGATGTGATTGAACTCTGGATCCGTTATCACAAAAACGCTTTCAATCTCAGAATTTAAACTGTGATTCATTTGTGCAATAGAACGTTCGTATTCAAAATCTTTGACATCTCTTAAACCTCTAATGATGAAAAAAGCTTTGTTTTCGATACAAAACTCCGTCGTTAATTTTTGGTATGATTGAACACTGATGGTGCTTTCATTTTCATACAATGATTCAATATGTTTGATGCGACTTTCCAAGGTGTAGAAAGAACTTTTGGTAGAATTTTGGCCTACAGCAATTATTATTTCATCAAAAATCTTCATTGCTTTTTGAACAACATTTTCATGCCCTTTGGTAAAAGGATCAAAAGAACCAGGAAATACAGCAATTTTTTTCATATTCTAAGCCTTAAAAAAACTAAAATGAACATTCCCAAAACTTCTTTTCTCAACAAATTTAGGCATTTGAGATAAATCAGTTTGACGTCCGTGTTCAATGATACAAATTCCATCCTCCTTTAATGCATTTTTCTCATAAACCAAACGCACAATTTCGTCATGAAAGGTCAAATCATAAGGTGGATCTGCAAAAACAATATCAAATTGCTTTTCGTTTCTTCTCAAATAATCACGAATATCTGCTTTTACAACTTGCATGTCATCCTGTAAATCATGCTCTTTAATCAAATTTTGAATAAATTTCACACAATTGTAATTGGTATCTACTGAGATGATTTTTCCAGCTTCTCGCGAGGCAAATTCAAGTGAAATATTGCCTGTACCTGCACATAAATCTAAAATATCTAAATCCACAAAATCAATGCGGTTTTCCAAAATATTAAACAATCCTTCCTTGGCATAATCCGTCGTCGGACGAGAAGGAAAGTTTTTAGGAGTTGCAAACCTTCGGGACTTTAATTTACCTCTATTTATACGCAAAATTGATGGAATTTAATGATTTTTTCGGAATTAAATTGAACGTCTAAGTGTTTAAACGTGTCGATTTTATTTATGTTACTTTTTAGTTCACTTTCAATGATTTGACTTGCTTGTGTGAGATGAAAATTCAAATTCCCTTGTTCTTTAACCAAATTCAATTGTTGCATCACAAAAGCCAAATAATATAAAACATCATTTTCATTTTGAATCTCAAAAGCGTTGCAAAACAACATTTCATTGCGCTGCACAATTTGTATCGTCATCATCTGAGGATAAACGTGCACATTCACATTTAACTTAAAAGCAGATTTCATCATCCCTCGCAAATTCATGCTATATTCATGCTGGATAACCACACGAGGAAAACGAATTACAAAAAAAGATTTTATCCAAAGTGGAATTTCGTAAATATTAACTATGCTTAACTCGCTCAGTCTATTATAGTCCAATTCTGTAGCTTCAATTTGACTTGTAAAACAAGTACTGAACAAGGTTTTTATTTCCTTTGGCTCAAAAATACTTGACGGAATCAGCAATGCTCGAGAACTAATCCAAGAAACTGACATCTCCTCATACGAAGACAAATCACTCACTTTTTCTTTTAAAAATTCTGATAAACGTTCCTTTTGTTGAAACTCTTTTTTTTCAGTAAAAACAAGTTCACCAAGAGATTGAATAGTTGCGCCATTGATCTCATGCAACGCACAAAAATCATTCGAAATTTCGACAACTAAATGTTTTTTCTCCACTACCCTATTGAAATGTTAACTGTTTATTAACTCTCACAAAGCTACATTTTTTTAATTGAACAGCCTTGAAAAGTGAGCATTTTTTTTAATCAGGAATAAAAATCAAGGAAAGCAGTTCAAATTCACCTAAATATTCTAAATTTACAATTAGAATGAACGACCCTAAAAATCAATTCAAATCTGTTTTTAGTCAGACTTTTCAGCATGTTCCAACAAGTAAACAAGCTGAAGCAATTGATTTATTAGCTCACTTTGTGAATTCAAATGAAAAATTCAAAACATTCATTCTATCTGGTTATGCTGGAACAGGTAAAACGTCGCTAATTGGAAATTTTGTCTTTACCCTCAAGCATTTTAAGCAAAAAACAGTTTTGATGGCCCCAACCGGAAGAGCTGCAAAGGTTTTTTCTGGTTTTGCCAAACAAAAAGCATTCACTATTCACAAACGAATTTATCGTAAGCAAAAAATCGAAAACGGTTCTATGCACTTGGGACTTGCGCTAAATTTAGGCAAAAATATTTGTTTCATTGTAGATGAAGCTTCCATGATTCCTGATTTTTCTATTAGCCAAAGTGGCGCCGTTTCGGAAAGAAATTTGCTCGAAGATTTATTTAATTTTGTGTTTTCCGGAGAAAATTGTTCACTGGTTTTAGTTGGTGATGAAGGTCAGCTCCCACCAGTTGGCTCGAATTTTTCTCCCGCACTGAGTCAAAGTTATTTGGAGCATCATTTTCCAAAATTGAATATTGTTGAATGCACTTTAACTGAAGTTATGCGTCAAGTTTTGGATTCGGACATTTTGAAGAATGCAACAACGATTCGCGCTAACAAGGAAGGAAAAATCCCACAAATTAAAATCAAGAAAAAAGGTGATTTAGAACTTATTAACGGCATCGAATTTCAAGAAAAATTAGAGTCAGCTTACAATTTTTCAGGTTTAGAAGAAACGATTATTATCACTAAATCAAACAAAAGAGCCAATGCTTACAATCAGGAAGTGAGGCGGAGGGTCTTGTTTCACGAAGAAGAAATTTCCTCTGGTGATATCATCATGGGCGTAAAAAACAATTACCATTGGATTCCCGAAACTTCAGAAGCTGGATTTATTGCCAACGGAGAAATTCTCAAAATCAAAAAGATTTTTCGCAAAGAAGAAATTCATGGTTTTGCCTTTCAACATGCTGAAGTAGAATTAATTGACTATCCAGATATGGGGAGTTTTAAAATCATTTTATTACTAGACACTTTGTATGCTGAAAGTCCTTCTTTGCCACGCGACGAAATGAAACGTTTGTTTTTTGAGGTAGAAAAAGATTATGCTGACGAACGCAATAAGAAAATTCGCTACGAAAAAATCTTAGCAGACCCCTATTTCAACGCACTTCAAATCAAGTTTGCTTATGCTGTAACTTGCCACAAAGCCCAAGGTGGACAATGGGAGCAAGTTTTTCTAGATCATGGTTATTTAGATGAAAATCTTGATGAGGGATTTTTCAGATGGCTATACACGGGATTCACAAGGGCACGAGAAAAATTATTTTTAGTAAATTTTGATGAGCGTTTTTTATAAATTCATATTTTTGAAAAAAATCTGACAACTATGAATCCAATAACTGCAGAATACGCCAAATTTAAAGAGGAAATTTACATTGCTCAAGCTGATATTAAAAGTGCTTATTACGAACGGGCTATCAATAAATTACACGAATTAATAGTTCACTATCCAGGTAAAGCAGAACCATATTACGAACTGGCTCAATTGGCGTATCATTTTTGGAGAAACGATGAAGCTGAAGCGAATTATATCAAAGCACTTCAAGCTGATCCAAATTATTTTCCAACTTACACGATGTATGCTTTTATTTTAATCAAAGAACAACGCTTTGACGAAGCAGAAGGCGTTTTGGAAAATGCCAAAAAACTAAGAAGTCGTGACGATGCGGATATCTACTTTTATTTTGGAATGTTAAACCAACACAAGGGAGAAACCGATATTGCAATCAATTATTATAATAAGGCAATTCAAAGTAGTATCAACCAAAATCAAATTGATTTGAATTTGAAATTTATCGCTGCCTGCACCGAATTACGTGGATGGGAATAAAAAAAATTATTACAAAATCTTAACTTCTACCCTACGATTTGCTTGTTCTTCGTAAGCAAATTTTGGCTCTTTGTAGATTGGCATGGTATTTCCGTACCCTTTTGCTACCATTCTATTTTTATCGATACCATTATCAATAAGGTAATTCATCACCTTTTTTGCTCGCGCCTCGGATATTTTTTGTCCAGCATGACTATTTTCACCTTGTTCTTGCACGTGTCCTTGAATTTCTACTTTAATACCAGAATTCAAGGCCATGAAATCCTTCAAACGTCTTAATTTGGTTTCTGAACTTGGCAAGAAATCACTTGTGCCAGGCATGAATTCAATTTCATCCAATTGAACACTTTTTCCTTCGCCAATTGGTTCTAGCCAAATAACTAATTCATGCTGAGTATTGGCGTTTACAGGCTCTTCTCTGTCAGCAAAAAAGTATCCTTGGGCATCAATTTTAATGGTTATTTTTCCTGATTTTGTGATATTAAAGAAGAAATCAGACCCATTATAAAATGCTGAAATCGATTTCAATCCATTTAAAACGATATCTGCAATCACAGGTTTTCCTGTTTCAACATCCCTAACCATGATGTTGAATGAAGGCGCAAACTCATCATCTCTTTGGTCGATAATTTTACTTTCAGCTGATTGATATTCTGGATCGTCAGATTTAACTTCATACTTTACATTCAAATCCAAACTTGTTCGCTCCTGACTATCTAAAAGAAATAAAATCATCACATTTTGTCCTTTCACCAAATCCATTGGATAAAAGTAGTTGTTGTCTACAGACAAAGACAAACCAATTTCATTTGAACTAGGTTCTAAAATCATACGCTTGATTTCAGCAATTCCTTTCTGAACATCTCCACAAATGTCATTGGATTCATTCGTAAAGATGATCATTTTACTTTTTCCAAGTAGTGTTTTGGCATTCAAAGACAATCTTCCGTTAAAGGGAGCGACAAATGAACACCAAAGTGAATTTTTTTCTGGTGTTGACACTAAGGATGGATAATTCTCTAAATCGTTATGTTTACCCGCTTTAGACGTATATTGTAATTTATAAGAACCAGGATTCAATAAATTCATTGCACCATCACAATCTCCAATATTCTCTGAAGTTTTACGTTCTACTTGTGCAAAAAAATTGAAACAAATAAAAATGATAGATATGGGTAGAAGTCTAAAAATCATATTAATTTGGGTGCAAATTTAGTATTTTTTTCAACAAAAAGGTAGCAAAATGTCATATTTTAGTTTTTTGTTTTGTTTTTTAACGCTTTTAAAGTTGAAAGTTACATTCCAAATATCAAGCCAAATTACTTTATATTAACGTTTAAAACCCCAGAAAGGTTGGATTGAATAATTAATTTATCTTTATCCGGAAAAATTGTTTTGACACGAACATTATTCATTTTACCTGATAAATAGATATTTGGCTCCATTTTTACATTTAATTGCTCCTCTATTTTTTTACGAGCATCTTTTAATATTGGTGACATATTAAATCGCGCATATCCACGGATCATTTTTGTTATTTTGTCATTAAACAGCCATTTTGCACTTTTCAATAAGGCGTTTTTTGTTTTCAATTCAAAACTCAAATCTGGGAATGAAATTTCTTGTAAACTATCATTAAAGACTGGTGTACCTACGAAAAACAACTTTCCTGATTTTGACCCTATAAAATCAACTTCGATACTCAATTGTTGATTCGCTGCACCGTAAATTTTTGCTTGCTGTAGAATGATTTTATTCTTTTTTATCATGATTTCTTTCCCTCCCAATTCCTTATTTAATATTTTAGAAAGTGAATCGTAATTCGCATGTAAATCTAAATTGATGTTTAAACCATCTGAATTTTCTATTTGCGATAAATTAGGAAGCTTTTTTTGATTTCCTTCAAGTTTCGACAAAGTAACAAGCGGATAAGCCTCGACTACTGCCTCAAATTTTAGTTTTGTTCCACTTAATCGTAAATTATTTAAACCTATTTTATCTGGATTTAAGTGCAAAAAGCCATAACCCGCAACATCAAAAGGGCTTTTCAATGAATTCCAAATACTTGTAACTTGTGGTTTCAATTTAACATCTTCAATTCCTTTATCAATTTCTTTTCCAACGTCTTTCAGAGCTCCCTTTACTTCTTTAATCACCTGCCCAGTTGCGTCGTAGCTAAAAACCGTGATTTGACATTTGTCCTTCGGAGTAACTTCTTTTAAACTTGTTTTAGCATCTAAATCATAATTTGGTTTTAAATCAATACTCGTATTATATTCTACTTTGATTTTACGCATCGGCTCACCAATTCCGCAACTTGCATAAATGCGTGGAGTAATACAACCTGGTTTTGGTGATAAAAAATCTGTACATTTAGGACAATAATTCAAATTTAAAGCATATTTCCCTTCTATTTCGATTGCAACTTCAAGTGGATCTGATTTTTTGCCATTACCTTCAATTTTTATAGGATTACGGATGAATTTATAAGCATAACTTACATCTTCACATTGTTCATGGTCGCCGGAAAACTCATAAGGTACTGCCTTATCCGCATCGTTGAAATAGCTCTTCATTTCCATTTCAATTGGAATAGTAAGTTTCGAAACTTCTTGAATTGGAGGAGTATAGGTCCCTACGACAACATCTGGAGCCAAGGGAGTAATTGGTTTACAAGAACTTAAACTTACAAAAAGGGCAAATACTAAATAAGTGGAATATTTCATATACCTCATTTCTTCTTAACTTTAATTTTCTTCAAAGTTACATATTGTATCGTATATTGAAAATAATTACTTACCTGATATGAATTTCCTTCAGCATCTTTTTCTGAATGGGAAACTAGACCTTTTTTGGAATCTGTGCAGCGAATTTCAAAATACAAATCTTTTCCTTTTTTTTCTAATAAGGAAATAAAATGACCTCCTTCTACTTCAAAATGACTGTAAAAACGATTATTCATGAAAACTTCTTGAATTAAAATTCCATCTTTTTCGTCCAATAAAAATAAGTTAGGACTTTTAAGCGAATCATTCCAAAAAATCTCATAATCCTTGACCATTTTACCCCATTTTTTGCTGTCGTAAGTCATGCGATAGGTCCAGCGATTTGGGATTTCTGTTTCTAATAGTTCAAACGTTGTAGGAACCGTATCTTTAATTCCATCTAAATATTCCATGTACATGTCACCTTGATAGGTTCCAAGCCAAGATAAGGGGAAATTAGATTGCGAAAAAAATAAATTTCCAACTGTTAGGAAAAAAAATGTCACTATTATTTTCATTTGTTTACTTTTTTTTATTTTTATATCCGATTGAATTTCTTTCATTATTTGATGGATTTAATAATTTTTTCAGGTATTTAAAAATGACTTCGATATCTTCATCATGTTGAACTAGTTTCTCAGAATTTTTCAATAACTCGTTCTGAATTTTTTCAAGTTTAATTAGGATTTCATTATTATTGGCGACAATTTCTCTAAATTTGGTGAAAACACGAATAATTTGAATATTCACTTCAATTGCTAAATCACTATTTAGTACCCCCGAAAGCATTGCGCCCCCCAGCTCTGTAAAAACATTTGGAGATTTCCTTAGTCCCATTTTGTCATTATTGGATGTCACAGATTGTGACTTCCAATTTTCGAATTCTTCAAAATTTAATTTGAACATGATTCCGATAGCTATCGGGACTTCTGGAAATCTTTTTATATGTCTTTTTACAGCTTGATTTAAAACTCTTGTAGAAACACCATAAAGCATAGATAAATCTCTATCAATCATCACACGTCGATTTCGTATAAAATAGATTTTATTCAGAATTTCTGATTCATTGAGTAAATGCATAAAATTTGTTTAGTTGTGAAACTAAGTTAACAACTATTTTCCTTAGAAACAAAAAAAGGGTGAAAATTTCTTTCCACCCTCAACAATTATTTTTGAATTATTAGTTCATTTTTGCTTTTAAGCCATTGTCTAAAGCAT
The DNA here is from genome assembly GCA_046303515.1 of Flavobacteriia bacterium. Taxonomy (GTDB): domain Bacteria; phylum Bacteroidota; class Bacteroidia; order Flavobacteriales_D; family Crocinitomicaceae; genus M2408. The sequence goes on from JBKCGI010000231.1 coordinate 28,785, forward strand.
CTAAAAACTCTTCTGTGTAAACATAGTGCTCACCGTGATTCAATTTGTTTCCGTGGATACAAACAGCTAAATCTTTGGTCATAATTCCGCTTTCAACAGTTTCGATACATACTTTTTCCAAAGTTTCGCAGAAATCGATTAATTCTTGATTTCCATCTAATTTACCTCTGAAAGCCAAACCTCTTGTCCATGCGAAAATTGAAGCAATTGGATTCGTAGAAGTTTTTCTTCCTGCTTGGTGCTCACGGTAGTGACGTGTTACAGTTCCGTGTGCTGCTTCAGCTTCCATAATTTTTCCATCAGGAGTAATCAAAACTGAAGTCATTAATCCTAAAGAACCAAAACCTTGAGCAACAGTATCTGACTGAACGTCACCGTCGTAATTTTTACAAGCCCAAACAAAATTTCCGTTCCACTTCAAAGCTGAAGCAACCATGTCATCAATCAAACGGTGCTCGTAAGTGATACCAGCAGCTTCGTATTGCGCTTTGAATTCGTTTTGGTAAATTTCTTCAAAAATATCTTTGAAACGACCATCGTATTTTTTCAAAATGGTGTTTTTAGTTGACAAATAAAGTGGCCATTTTTTAGTTAAAGCCATGTTGAAGCAAGAACGAGCAAAACCAGCGATACTTTCGTCTGTGTTGTACATTGCCATTCCAACTCCATCACCTTTGAAATTGTAAACTTCAAATTGTTGCACATCACCACCGTCTTCTGGCGTAAAAGTCATTGTTAATTTCCCTTTTCCTTTGAAAACAGCATCCGTTGCACGGTATTGATCACCAAAAGCGTGACGACCAACGATAATTGGAGCAGTCCAGTTTGTTACCAAACGAGGAACATTTTGCATCACAATCGGCTCTCTAAAAACAGTTCCATCTAAGATGTTACGAATCGTTCCATTTGGAGATTTCCACATCGATTTCAAATTGAATTCTTTTACACGCTCTTCATCTGGAGTGATTGTAGCGCATTTGATTCCAACTTGATATTTTTTAATTGCTTCTGCAGCATCAATCGTTATTTGGTCATTTGTTTCATCACGTTTTTCGATTCCTAAATCATAATATTTGATATCAACATCAAGATAAGGTAAAACCAATTTATCCTTGATAAACTTCCAAATGATGCGTGTCATTTCGTCACCATCTAACTCAACTACAGGGTTTGCAACTTTTATTTTCGACATGAGATTAATTTTTGAACTGCAAACTTACATATTTTTAGATAAATTTGTTACGTTTTTTATTAAATTCTGCTCCAAAACATGAAAAATAAACTTTCTCTTTTTGCCCTAATCATCTCCTTACTTCTTTTACTTACTTATCGTTTTATTTACTTCGAATCAAACCCAAAAAACGGATACAATGCAACTTCTTGGGATGCTTTTGGCTACTATATGTATTTACCAAGCACACTTATTTATCAAGATGTTAAGGAATTAAAATGGATTTCAAAAAATGATTCAATTTACAATTTAACGGGAGGTCATTTGTATCAAGCACTAAAACTTGAAGATGGAAATTACACGAATAAATATTTTTGTGGAGTTTCAATCATGGAAATACCCTATTTTTATGTTGGACATTTATTAGCAAAAATTACCAATTCTCCTCAAGATGGATTTTCGTGGCCCTATCAATACTCCATTTTGTTTGGAGCAATTTTTTGGGTGTTTTTAGGGTTAATTTTTCTTAGAAAGATACTGTTACATTTTTTCTCTGATGAAACAACTGCACTAACGATTTTCGGCTTAGTTTTTTGCTCCAACCTCATTCAATACGTTTCTATAGATGGTGCAATGAGTCACGCATTTATATTTCCTCTCTATGCTTTTATTATTTGGAGCACCATAAAATGGCACGAAAATTTCCAGTTAAAATACGCCATTTTAATAGGTTTCGTATGCGGTTTAGCTACAATTTCTCGTCCCACCGAATTGATTATGATATTCATCCCAATACTTTGGAACACACATACAAAGGAAGAACGAAAAGCCAAATGGACAGCCGTTTTCAACCATAAATTGCAACTTTTCGCTTCTATTTTAGCTGGTATTATTGCCATTTCTCCTCAATTAATCTATTGGAAATACACAACAGGTCATTTTGTTTTTGATGTTGGAAGCAAATGGTATTTTTTCAATCCATGGTTTAGGGTTTTATTTGGCCCTGAAAAAGGGTGGTTTTTATATACTCCAATTGCCATTTTGATGGTTTTAGGACTCTTTTTTATGAAGGGTAAAAACTTTAAACGAAGTATTTTGACTTTTTGCATTTTGAATATCTGGATAATTATAGCTTGGTCTGATTGGAAATATGGTGCCAGTTACTCTGCTCGCGCCTTTGTTCAAAGTTATCCTGTTTTCGCAATTCCTCTAGCCCTAGCTATTGAAAATTTAAAAATGAAAAAACTTAAAATCTATCTTATCCTTTGCCTTGTAATACTTTTCGGCTTAAATATTTACCAAATAAACATTTATAATAAAGGTGTTTTGGAAGATTTCTCTCCGATACTAAAACTGTTTTAACTAAAAAAAATTATGTAAATTTGCCTTATGAAAGAAATTACGGGTATTTTATTTTTTTTAGTACTTTTTTCCTGCACGAATAACGAAGTGAAAAAAGACGTCTTTGACCAACCAATCATCGAAAATAAGGATAAGATGAAATTCGAGGAGCGTGTAAAACGTGAAATTGAAGCTAAATTAAATATTCCTGCAACGGAAAAATACACCCTTAAAATTCAAAAAGAACATCTTAATTCTGACGAAAAAGAGGATGCAATCATTACTGTTAATCGACTTGAATTTGCAATTAGCGAAGCCAAAAAAGAAAAAAATTCTAGGCGTGAAGAATATGGCTTTTTAGGGAATTTCAATTATTTCCTCTATTATGATGGAAAATTAGATAAAATTTCCATTCCCATGAATATTGGTTCTAGTGCAAAAACTCCCTTAAAAGTAAGGTTTGAGAACATTCAATCGGATATTTACAAAGACGTTATTATCGATTACCGAATTAGAAATTCGGCTTTTAGAAATTATTACAAATTGGAATCCAGTTCTTTAATTTTGGTTTTTCAATGGAAATTGTATGATATGATTGGTACAGATAATTACGAAGCTAATTATTTACAATTACAACCAGGTTCTTATTCACTCGCTAGAGACATTGTAGTCTATAAAGGAAAAATAAAAAACTACTCAAAAAACATCAATGACATTTATACTTATGAACCTGAAATTGAAAAAGATGGAGCTGAATTGTACCATTTTTTCTTCGATCCAAAAACGTATAAATATTCAATCCCAAAAAAATGACAAGTCAAACAATAATCATCCTTGTTTTAATAGGAATTTCTGCTGGAGTACTTAGCGGATTCGTAGGAATTGGTGGTGGAATAGTTATCGTTCCAGCGTTAGTTTATTTCCTTGGATTTTCACAACATGAAGCGCAAGGAACAAGCCTTTTTGTTTTAGTTTTGCCTGTTGTTTTTTTAGCGATGATGAATTACTGGAAAACGGATAATGTCAACTGGAAATTTGGTTTGGTAATCGCTTCAACATTTATAATTGGCGGATTTGTTGGGTCCAAATTGGCCTTGAAATTATCGCCAGGAATGGTAAAACTAATCTTTGGATTAATCATGGCTTATGTTTCCTTTAAACTTGTTGTGTCAGGCTATAACTCGCTTTCAAAATGAATGAAATTCACGCTAAAATTAAAGCTCTAAGCGAAAAACTTTTTGAAAAAACAAAAGCCAATCGCGAATATTTACATCAATATCCTGAACTGTCTTACCAAGAATTTGAGACTTCAAAGTTTGTGCAAAATGAGTTGCTTAAAATTGGAATTACAGATTTCAAAATATTAGGTGAGACAGGCGTAATTGCCATAATCCGTGGAGATAAACATTCAGAAAATGACGCCTGTATTGGTTTAAGAGCAGATTTAGATGCTTTACCAATTTTGGAGGAAAATAAGACTTCTTACATTTCCAAAAATGAAGGTATTATGCATGCTTGCGGTCACGATGTTCACACGTCCATTCTTCTTGCCTCTGCAGAAATTTTATTTCAATTGCGAAATGAATTAGCTCAACCTGTGAAATTAATTTTCCAACCTGGAGAAGAAAAAAACCCCGGTGGTGCTTCGATTTTAATTGCAGAAGGGGTTTTGGAAAATCCAAAAGTTAGTGAAATGTATGCTCTACACGTATTTCCAGAAATGGAAGTTGGAAAATTAGGTTTCCGAGAAGGTTTGTACATGGCTTCTAGCGATGAAATTTATATGACAATTCATGGAAAAGGCGGTCACGGCGCTATGCCTCACGAATGTGTTGATCCCATCGTAATTGGAGCGACAATCGTTACCCAATTGCAGCAAATTGTAAGTCGCAAATGTGACCCGAAAATCCCATGTGTACTCACCATTGGTCATTTCGAAGGAATTGGTGCTACAAATATTATTCCGTCGAAGGTAATTTTAAAAGGTACTTTCCGCACTATGAATGAGAAATGGCGTGCAGAAGCATTGGAAGAAATCAAAAAACAAGCTACAGCAATCGCAGTTTCACAAGGCGGAACAATTGACATCGAAATAAGCAAAGGGTATCCATACTTGGAAAATAATCCTCAAGTGACACAAAAAATTCAGCACAAAACAATTGCTCATTTCGGAAAAGAAAATGTAATTGATTTGCCGATTCGTTTGACATCCGAAGATTTCGCTTTTTATTCGCAAACTATTCCTGTTTGTTTTTTCAGATTAGGAGTTAGAAATGAGGCAAAAGGAATTACCTACGGAGTGCACCATCCCAAGTTTGATATTGATCCAGAAGCTTTGAAAATTGGAATTCAAGCAATGTGTTTGGCGGCATTTTAAAAACGGTTGAATGACGACTGAAGAAATTATCATTTTAAAAAGTCCAAAAAAGCAGGGATTGTTATTTTTAGGTTGTATTGGCTTTGTCATAGCTGGATTTTATATGATTAATGCGGAAACTGGAACACGAAAATATTCTCCTACCTTTATACATTTTTTTGGATATATTGGAATAATATTTTTTGGAGGAATTGGATTTTTAGCACTTCTAGACATGTTCAAGTCAAAACCTGCATTAAAAATTAACAGCCTTGGAATTAAAAATAACACGTATGCGGGAAAAGGTTATTTGATTGAATGGGAAAACATTAAATCCTTGCAAATTAAATCAGTCTATGGTAAAAAATTTATCATTTTAAAATTAAAAGATTATTCAAAAGTTTACGAGCAAATAGGCCTATTTTCGCGTTTGCTACTAAAAATGAATGAGAAACAATACGACACCCCTGTTTTTATTACCACTGTAATGATTGATAAAAAAATAGAAGAGATTTTAAGACAAATTCAAAACTATAGAAAAGAAATTAAAGAAAGTAAAAAACTTACTAAACCTATTTAAACAATCGCTGATTGAGATCAGAAAATTTGCGAATTCCTTTGAAGTAAAACGCCCATAAAATGCTTCCAGAATAATATCCTTTGGGGTTAAACAAAGATTTTTCGGGTTGAAAAGCCTTTCTTTTTTTGAGCATTTTTGAAAAATTACGATAGAATGTTCCATGTGCTCTCAAAACTGCTCTAAAATAAGAAAAACGTCCTTTGAGTAAAAATTGCATTCCAGCCACACCATCTAAAATCATGCGATAAATCAATTTTAAAGCTAAAATTCCTTGGTAGTTTTTGGTCAACATGTATAAGTTATTCCGAAAATTCAAATACACCTTGTTTGGAGATTCGTAATTCAAAGTTCCACCACCAACATGGTAGACTGTTGAACTTGGAATTGCTTTCAAATCATAACCCAAACGCTTGATTCTCCAGCACATATCAATTTCTTCCATGTGGGCAAAAAAATCTTCATCGAAACCACCAACTTCATGAAAAACTTCAGAACGAATCAACATACAAGCTCCCGTTGTCCAAAAAACATCCGTTTCACCATCATACTGATTCTCATCTTTTTCGCAGTTATCAAACAATCTGCCGCGACAAAAAGGATAGCCATTTTTATCTAAAAAACCTCCAGATGCACCGGCATGTTCAAACAATTCTTTCTTGTGAAAACTTAATATTTTTGGCTGAACCGCTGCAACATTACTTTGTTGAATTGCATTAAATAAAGGATCTAACCAAGCTTCACTCACTTCAATATCACTATTGATAAGAAGATAATACTTAGCAGAAATTTCTTTTAAAGCATCATTATATCCTTTTGCAAAACCACCGTTTTTTGTATTCAAAACAAGTTCCACATTTGGGAAATTGGCGCGCACAAAAGAAACAGAATCATCAGTAGAGGCATTATCTGCAATGATTGTCCTGGCATCAGAACTACAATTGATTAAAGTGGGTAAAAATTGTTCAAGAAATTTCTTTCCATTCCAATTTAAGATAACGATTGCAATATCTTGATACATTGATTAATATTCGTTGTATAAAATATTACTGTTACCTCCAAAATGATCGTAATTTCCATCATTTGGGTCATCAATGTTGGTGTTTGACGAATTACGTTTGGACAATTGTTGCTGCCAACGGTAATTTTGCAACTCACCTCGCATATCGGAATGCAAAAGACTGTAGGTGTTATTCACTAAATTTGGATTATAAAACACAAATCGTTTGTTAGACATGTTCATTATTTTATCGTATCTCCAAATTTCATAAGGATATTCACTTGGTGAGGTTTCTCGTGTTGTTACGGAGCTAGGTGGACCATATTGCAGAAAAACACGACCACGATCTGTTTCATGACCGGAAGAGAAATTTGTTGCATATAACCTTTCAACCATCATAACTTGCGTCTTATAATTAACCCATTTTTCATAGACATTTGCTCCATTCGTCGTATTTGTCCAATAAGATTGAATGTATTTTCGATACAAATCCTTGTCTTTTGTTTTCAATAAAGAAATGATATTTTTGATTTCGGCTGGTTTAGATATGGGAATCAAACTCGAGATGTAATAGTCTAAACTGTCATCCGTAATAGATTTCTGAAAATTCGGATCTAAAACAATATTTTCGGTAGAAATTGATTCGTATTCCTTATCGTTGAAGCGTTCAAAATAATATGTTTTTTTTGCGACTTCCTTATTTTCTTTATCTAACAAGGAATATTCTAAAAAATATTCTCCCGTATATAATTTGGTAATGTCAATCAAACGAATTATTGGTTGGATTTCACTATATTCGACTTTCGAAAAACGAGTAAAACTCTCGATTTCCGACAAAGTTTTTTGATCCTTAATTGTTTGTTTTAAACCTAAAATTGTCTTTTCATTATTGGCCAATTTAGGCGCATACAATTCCAAATACACTGGAATATTATTGGCTTGTGCTGCATAATAATTTGAAATACGAGGAATAATTTCGTACCCAGATTTTGAAAAATCACTCTCACTTTGACTTTCAAAAATAGTTTCTGCTGTTTCAAGACTAGAAATTTGAATGGCATTACTTAAATCTTCAACTACTATTTCTTGCAGTGCTGTAATTGCATCACCTTTTCCGTTTAAATCAGAAATATTCAATTCCAATTGATAGGTTCCTGGTTTCAAAGGAATTCTTTTCACATCGTAAAAATCTTCAATAATACTATCTCGCATAATTGGACTTTGCAAACGATAAGCATCAGATTTTATTAATTCATTGTTTTGTTTGAACAAATATTGAATCGCTAATTCACCTTGTAAATTTGATTTATTTAAAGAATCAATCGCTTTGAAATTAATGGAGTACGCAACAAACTGCAAATGCACTTCCACGTAGTTTCCAATTGATGGACTATAAAACGTTTTGTGGTCTAAAAATGCTTTCAGGGTGTTTTTCTTTTGGCCAAGACCAACAAAACACAGACTCAAAAAAATAATTAAAATTTGAAATGATTTCATCAACTAAAATTTACTGTAAAGGTACAAAAAAAAAAATTAACAAAAAAACGAAATTTATTTTAAGGTAAAAACGATTGATTTAACTTTATCAAAATGACAGATTAAGAACGACTTGAAAAAATAATTTTATTTTTTTTTAATTATCGCTTGCAGATAAACAAAAAAGTAGTACTTTTGCCCCGGAGAATTGGCAGAGTGGTCGATTGCGGCAGTCTTGAAAACTGTTGTACCGAGAGGTACCGTAGGTTCGAATCCTACATTCTCCGCCAAAGATTTGAAACCCGCACATTTTATTGTAGCGGGTTTTTTAGTGGAATAAATTGAAGCAAACCTCTTTGTATGAAAATTTGTTTCACTAAAAAATTTTCAAAGCTTTGAAAGCCAACCCCAACAAGGTTCACGAAGTTATCCTACATTCTCCGCCAAAGATTTGAAACCCGCACACCGCTGAAAGCAGCATCGTAGATAATTTATTGTAGCGGGTTTTTTGTTAGGTGAATTTGTCTCAAGATTTTTTTGAAGAAAATTCAATGCCATGATAGCTAATCCTAAAAAAAACCATATTCTCTTCCTTGGTTTTGAAAGCTGTATCTACAATTAGTACTTGTAAATTCATTTTATTGTAACTAAAAAGCCTGATTTATTCATTCACAAGTGAATTTTACACATTGTAATTAATTATGCTTGCATAACATTTTATTATTTCGTAAATTTATATGAAATCAATAAAATTAAAGGCCATGAAAAATTTTACTTCAAATCTAATTGTACTTTTATTTATTATTTTTTTAAATAAAAATGCTAATGCTTCAATTATTATTGCTAAATTAAACAAAGGAAATTGGCTTAATGTAAGTACTTGGAATCACCAGAGGACTCCCTCATGTGGCGATACTATTATTGTTCCAGAAAACATAAAAATAAAACTAACTGAAATGCTTGATTTTGTTAAAACGCAATATCAATGTGAGGCAATAAAAATCTTTGTGTCGGGAACCATATCAATTGAAAAGAAAGCAATTCTTAATTTACCAGAACATTCAGAACTTTTTGTAGATAAATTTGGAAAAATTACCTTAGAAGATAATAAACTAAATGCCCTCAAAATCGATTACCAAGTTTTATATTCAAGTTCACTTCACACAATAGAAGGTCCAACGGCAATTAACAAAATAAACGCTGAATCTATACGCCTAGAAAAAATAGAAATTGTCAATTATAAAGAGACTTTTTTAATTAATTGGGGCATTTCAAAAGTTAATGACTTTTCCTATTACGAACTTTTTGTGCAAGACAAACACAAGCAATGGATTTCAATCTACAAGCAAAAATCATTTGGCACCTCAGAATTAAACGAAGAATACAAATGTGTCGTTAAGCAAAAAAACTACAGAAAACCAACACACTTTAAATTAAATGTTGTTGACCTAAATGGCAATGTACAAACTCTCCATGAATTTAAATATACTGACAAAAAAATTGAACGATCAAATCTTTTAATTCAAATTTCTAAAGGACTTTTTATCTCCTCAACTTGCATGATTCTATCTAAAATCGGAAAATAAAATTTTTTCAAGGTATTTGTTTGTAATTTTGATGAAATATTTCACTCACAATGACTGAATCAAAAAGCAAACTTCATCCACGAAACAAACACAACAATTTGTACGATTTTGATTTACTTGTTGGTGAAACCCCAGAACTGAAAGATTTTATTCTACTCAATCCCAAAGGAGAACAAACAATAGATTTTGCAAATCAAAATACGGTGAAATGTTTGAATAAAGCACTTTTGAAATCTTATTACAAGATTGATTTTTGGGATATCCCTAACAATTATCTGTGTCCACCGATTCCTGGTAGAGCGGATTACATCCACTATTTGGCTGATTTATTGGATTTAAAAGCAAAAAAAGAAATCAAATGCTTAGATATCGGCACGGGTTCAAATTGCATCTATCCGATAATTGGAGTACAAGAATATCAATGGAATTTTGTGGCCTCAGACATCGATTTTTTGGCTGTTCGAAACGCAAAAGAAATAATTAGTCAGAATAATTCTTTGGAGGGCAAAATTGAAATTCGTTTGCAAAAAAATCCTCGATTCATGTTTAAAGATGTGATTTTAGAAAAAGAGTTTTTTGATTTAACCCTTTGCAATCCGCCATTTCATAGTTCGGAAGAAGAAGCAAATAAAGGTAGTTTGCGCAAGATCAAAAATCTGCAAGGAGAAAAAAAACCAAAGGTTGAACTCAATTTTGGAGGCAAAAACAACGAACTGTGGTGCGAAGGTGGAGAAGCCAAATTTATCAAAGACATGATTTTTGAAAGCAAACATTTTGCTAAAAATTGTAATTGGTTTACGTGCTTGGTCTCTAAAAAAGAAAATCTAAGAGCAATTTACAAGATCCTAAAAAAAGTTGAAGTAAAAGAAAGTAGAACTATCGAAATGGCACAGGGAAATAAAGTGAGTAGATTTGTGGCTTGGAGGTTTTGAACTGAGTAATTAAAATTATTTTTTTCACTAGAGATGCACGGATTATTTCTTGAAGTTGGTGGTTTAAAAATTTCACAGATAATCTCCAAAATGAATGTAAACATTCATTTTTCGTGTAATTTTTCCATTTGAATATCAAATTAAAAATCGGTGAATCTGTAGTTAAATAACTTCAAAAGGGATTTGAGCTCTTATGCTTTTGGCAATTTTAAAATCCAAGGAAGATCAAGTTCAAATAAAATAGTGGGACTTTCTCTAGCTAAATCAAAAATAAATTCTTTTATACTTATTTTTAGCTCTTTTTATAACTTTAAAACCAAAATTTTTAATTGTTTTTTTTGAATTTTTGTCTTTATTGTGAAAATAAAAAGATTCATTAGACCAGTCCTTATCTAAATCTATTACTTTTATCGAAATCAAATTATAAATATTACTATCCGCAATACAAGTCCAATATGCCTTTTTTGCTATGTTTTGTTTAATATCATTTTCCTTTTTATTTGAAAGTCTTTTAATATTTATTTTTTTTGATACATATATATTAAAAAGATATGTACTCTCATATTTTTTACAATTTGATTTATTATATTTTTGATCAATATAGCAAGTATCATAATCCAGTTTTTTTAAACTGTCACAAAATATCTTTTGTTCCTTTGTATTTTTAAGTATCAAATTCTCATAACACTCACCAACTTCTATTTCATGTTCAATCTCTGAACGCTGACCTGGATCTGGCCCCATACATGAAAATAAAGTAATTGTTAAAAAAATGAATAATAGTTTTTTCATAGATTTTTTTAGTAAAGTTAAAAATAATTACATTGATTTAATTTACAAAAACTCAATACTTGAAAATATACCATTTTTTTTTCTCAAGCAAACCTCTCTATAAATCAATCGCTTTTCATTTAAAGAATTTTCATCCAAAAGTAAATAGCTATTTCTCCAAAAAAGAAGTCTAAAAACACAATTTAGATTTTCATTTTTCACAAAAAAATGTTTGTTTGCCTCGTCAAATATTACAACTGTATTTTCCAATTGCTGCAAATATCCCCAAACACTTGGAAAAGTTTTCGTGTCGTAATGGAAATCCCATTCAATTTGATGCTTGGGCAAAACCTTGGGGTGCATTTTTTCGATTTGACTTAAAACTTCTCCATAGACATGAATTTCTGGAATTTTGTAGTTCAAAAAATGAGTAAAAGGATTGGCGTGTTTTTTTAGAGTTTTATCCAAGGTCATGTTCAGCTGAACTCGCGGAATGTGTTTGGAGTCATTTGAAAACATTATTTTCTTTGCATCAGCAACTGAAAAATGAACCAATTTCGCAACATTTAACTTATTTTCCACTAAAAATTCTGTCATTCCCTCCGCAAAAGCCGCACCCATACTATGGGTAACAAAGAAAATTTTACTTTCTGAAGTAAGTTTTGTATGAATTTCTTTCAATTCTGTCTCAGCAAACCTTTTGCCCTTACGATATCTCGATTTTGCTCCAGAATACCAAGCTCCTTCACCATTTACAAAAAGAAAGGAACAATTCCCTCCAAAATAAATGTTGGCCGCATCCAGAAATTGTGAACCTTTTTCCGTCCAATAGGCTTTGTATGGCTTACAATTATGAGTGTAACCGTTTACAAAAATAATGAGATTTTTATTCAATACCATGTGCTACAAACATACAAAAAACTGAGAAATCACAATTTAAAATCTATGATTTTGTCTTATTTGACTATAATTAGGAGTTCCTCAAAACCGCATTTCTTCTCAATTTATGCTCTATTTTTGCAAAAAAAAGAATAATCATGAAAGAAATTAAGATTTTATTTGCGTGGATAAATAAGGCATGTTTCAACCCGATTTACATTAGATATCAGGATGACGAGCAAAACACCATCTATAAAAGAACTAATGGAAAACTTTTGTGGAAAATTTTAAGAAGTGAAATTCATTAAATTGAAAAATAGGTACAAGAATATCAATTTTCAATAATTAATCGAATAATTCAGACCTTTGAAGCTAGGGAAGACTTGGTTGTTGTTTTTACTTCCGAATCGATATGAAATTCCCATTCCGAGGTTAAAATTATAACTTGACAACAATTCCTTATTTTTCACCAACAATTGATCGACAGAAATATCACCTTTACGAATGTTTATTTGATCGTGTACAAAGGCATAATTTCCCCAAATAGCAAAATTCAAACCTTTGAATAATCGTGTTGAAATTGCTCCGTTGATACTGAATTGGTTTTTACTGAAATCGTGCAAATAATTACTCCAAAACAAACCAATATTGACACTACCCCAAGGCTTCGTTAATGAGGAAATTAAGGATAAATTTTGTTGAAAAACAAGTTCTTGATTTTTAAGAAAAATAGTTGTATCCATGTATTGATTAAATTGGGGTCCAACATCTATTCCAAGAATCAAACGTTTGGTATTGAAATCTTTATATGGAAAAATACTGTATTCAAAACGTGGTTGAACCGAAACCCTATTTTTAAAATTACTATAAATTGATTTGGAATAAAAACTTGAAATTCCAAGTGCGAGGTGTTCGTTTATTTTACCAGAATGATTTGCTTCCCCATAATAAGTTTGAAAATCGTATGAATACGTTTCACCATTGTCTATATATTCTTGGCGAGATAAAAATGCATTGAAATATATTCCTGTTCGAGACTTCTCCGTTTCTCTGTTGGCAGAAACATATCCAGAACCATACATGTTCAAATAATTCTCATTTCCATCTGTGGAACCATTCATTCCTAATTGAAAAACCCAATAATTCCATGGATCTTTCGCTACACTGTCCATTCCTAACTCTTCTCGTGTAGGGTAAACCACTTCAATTGATTTTCCAATTTCGGTCTTCTTTAAAAAAGGAAATAAGGCAATTTTTAAATTTTTAGCCAACAAATTTCGCTTGTCATCCTCCGTTAAATTGGGATCTATAAAATAACTCACCGTATCAGAATGCGTTTGAAAGGAATTTCTTCCAACCAAAATCAAATTACTAACTGCTCCCCCATTACTATTCCATTGATTTGTAATCATAACTTGCACATCTGCATCAGTTCTGTCTCGCACAAAAGTTAAAATACTCAACTCTGTTCTAATAAAATCCAAGTGACAATCTCCACCATTTGAACAATCTAAAAAAACAGATAGGCTATTTGGTAATTTTTCATTCGTTTGCGCTTGCATTTGAAAAATCAAAATAAAACTTAGGAAAAATAGAGTTATTTTCATAGTGATTAAAAAAAAGTTTAAAAATAGATTTTCGAATAATATAAAAACTAGAAAAATAGTTAATATAAGTTAAAACATCCTGATAGTTAATTTAAGTCTTATATGTAATACAAAATCTCGAAATGGTTACATGAAATAGAACATGAATTCCAGTAAAATAATTAAAACATCAACTTCAAACAACAAAAAAAGCACCGAGTATAACCCGATGCTTTCATATTTTCAAACTTTGTTTTCCTTTCGGCCTTATAAGCTTCGTAACAAAATTTTAACGTGTAAACAACATTTCTCTGAACTTAGGCATTGGCCACAATTCGTCGTCTACCAACAACTCTAATTTATCAGCATGGTAACGAATTTCTTCGAAGTAAACTTTTACTTTATCGCAATAAGCAATCGCTCTATCTTCAATGTTTTCAATATCATTAGCAACTTTTCTTGCTTCTAACATCGCATCACATTTTGATTTCAAACCATTCAAATGCTCAGAAATTTCTTCAATCAATTCAATTTGAGATTTTGCTGCTGCTTTTCCTGCTTTTTCACCTAAAACTGAAATCAAACCTTGTGCGTTTTGGATCAAACGATTTTGGTAAGTTACCACTGCTGGTAAAATATGACTTTGAGATATATCGTTAATTAAACGAGCTTCAATTTGCAGTTTCAAAATGTAGTTTTCGAATTCAATTTCTTGACGAGCATGCAACTCTCTTGGTGAAAGAATATTCAAATCATCAAATAATTTAGCTACTTTTTTGTCAGACCAAACTTTTAATGCTCTTGGAGTATCTTTTAAGTTTTCCAAACCTCTTTTTTCAGCTTCCTTCACCCACTCGTCTCCGTAACCATTTCCTTCAAAACGGATTTTTTTAGAGTCCTTGATGATTTGCTGCAATTCCTTCAAGATTGCTTCATCTTTACTTTCACCTTTGTCAATTCGTTTGTCAACAGCTTTTTTAAAGATATTCAACTGATTAGCCATAATTGTATTCAAAACAATCATTGCATGAGAGCAGTTTGCCGAAGAACCAACAGCACGGAATTCAAATTTATTTCCTGTAAAGGCAAATGGCGAAGTTCTATTTCTATCCGTATTATCCAACATAATTTGTGGAATTTTACCGATGTTCAATTTCAATTCTGTTTTATCTTCTGGAGTCATTTTTCCAGCTTTCACGTTTTTTTCAATATCATCTAATAAAGAAGACAATTGTGACCCTATGAAAGTTGAAATAATAGCCGGAGGAGCTTCGTTTGCGCCTAATCTGTGGTCATTTCCTGCAGAAGCGATACATGCTCTCAAAATTCCAGCATTATCGTGAATAGCCTTGATTGTATTCACAAAGAAAGTTAAGAATTGTAAGTTTGATTTCGGATTTTTCCCTGGAGCTAATAAGTTAACTCCTGTGTTTGTGCTCAATGACCAGTTGTTGTGTTTTCCAGAACCGTTCACACCAGCAAAAGGTTTTTCGTGGAACAATACTCTGAAATCATGTTTACGAGCTATTTTTTCCATTACATCCATCAACAACAAGTTGTGGTCGTTCGCTAAATTACATTCTTCAAAAATCGGTGCACACTCAAATTGATTTGGAGCAACTTCATTGTGACGTGTAGTTACTGGAATTCCCAAAGCAATAGATTCGTTTTCGTATTCACGCATGAAAGCGGTAACTCTCTCTGGAATTGAACCAAAATAATGATCTTCCAATTGTTGTCCTTTTGCGGCAGCGTGACCAAAAAGTGCTCTTCCTGTCATCATTAAATCCGGACGAGCATTAAATAAAGCTTGATCTACCAAGAAATATTCTTGTTCCCAACCTAAAGTTGCGTTTACTTTTGTTACATTTTTGTCAAAATACTGACAAACTTCAACCGCCGCCTGATCTACAGCGTGTAAAGCTTTCAATAAGGGCATTTTATAATCCAAAGATTCACCTGTATATGAAATGAAAATTGTTGGAATACATAAGGTTTTTCCAATCACAAAAGCTGGAGAAGATGGATCCCAAGCTGTATAACCACGCGCTTCAAAGGTATTTCTAATTCCACAATTTGGAAAAGAAGAAGCATCTGGCTCTTGTTGTACTAATAAATCTCCATCAAAACGCTCAATCGCTTTTCCTGGACCAACAGGTTTGAAGAAAGCATCGTGTTTTTCCGCTGTCGAACCTGTTAATGGCTGAAACCAATGCGTATAATGTGTTGCTCCTTTTGTAATTGACCAATCCTTCATTGCAGAAGCAACTTGATCTGCCATTTTACGATCTAAACGCGTACCATTTTGAATCGCTTCCATCATTGATTTGTAAGCATCACTTGGTAAATATTCACGCATTACATCAGCATGAAAAACATTTTTCGCAAAAAGTTCAGAAACTTTTCCATCATATTCAACATGTTTCGGAGTACGATTTAACACATCTTGATACGCTTGTAGTCTTTTTGTAGCCATTTTATCAGATTTTTTATAAAATTTTCAGCAAAGGTATAAAATTTTAGGGGGTATGTGCAAATTTTTTAGGTTTTTTTATTGAAAATTTAGTAAAAATGAAGGGTAACTGATGATTTTCATTATTTTTGAATGAAAAAAATCACTTTTTTTAAAAAAATAACTCCAAAATCATTTTTTTCTTATTACTTTTAATTTTTGTAAAATAACTTTTATGTATGAACAAGTCTAATTCATTTAAAAATAAATTAACACTCATTCTAATCAGTTCCTTTCTTTCCCTAAAGGTTTTCGGAATTGATTTGAAGAAATATGAAGACCAACTCCGTTTATCTATGAACCTCTCTGTAGCAGGATCACAGATCGAAGAAAATGATAATAAAATAAATGAAATTTGATATGAATTAAACAAAGAATACAAAAAGAACAACAATTCTGACGCCCTGATGTTTTTGAAATTTTTTGAAACTGCTCGAAAAGAAAACAGCCTCAACTTAAATCAAAAAATAAATAATTTACTATACATCATTAACAAATGTGATAAAAAAAATGTAAAACTCATTGCTTATGCAAACTACGGACTTTCAAGTTTACTTATACAAAATAATTCAGGTGAAATAGCTTTAGAATACAGCAATAATGTTTTAAATTTATTAAAGGTAGAACCCAATTTAGAATTAAAAAAGTTGACTTATAATCAAATTGGTTTGATTAAACTACAAATGAGAGATTTCCAAAATGCTAAAATAAACTTTTTTAAAGCTTACAATACAGATAAAAACTCAACCAACTTTTATTTAGCAACGGCATTATCCAATATTGCTGCTTGTGAATTTGAAACTAAAAATTATAAAGAAGCTGAAAAATTATTTCAAAAAGGAATTAATTTACTTTCTAATTCAAAAAGCGAGGCAGAACAAAAATACTTAGCATTATTAAAAGGTAATCTAGGGTCAATATCCAAAAAAATGAATAAAAATGAGATTGCTAAAGAAAATCTTTGGTATGAAATTAACTTTTTTTGTTCACGAAATCTTTTTCTTCCTTTTGTAAATGAATCCTTCAACGATCTACTTGATATCTATTTAGAGGAGGGGAACTCTTCAAAAATAAATGAGATTATCTTAATAATAAACAAACATGGCAAAAATCAAACAGAATTAAATTCAATTTTTGATTACAAAAAACTACTTCTAAAATATTATAAAAAAATAGGTAACCAGTACATGTCACAAATAATTGCAGAAGAAATTATTGATTTGCAGGAAAAAATCAAAGAAGATGTGCAAAATAAAACTAAAAAAGTAAATAGTACTTTTTATTCTAATAAGATTGATTTTATTAATAGCACTTTCAAAAATGAGGAGATAATTTTCAGTAAAGAGCTTCAGCAAAAAAAAATAATAAATTACTCCATTACTATTTTTACCATCCTCTTAAGTTTTTCACTACTGTACATTCTTAAGCAACGAAATTTGAAATTAAAAAACATTGAATTAATCAATAAGCAAACAAGTGAAATCGATAATGCAAAAAGAACAATTGTAGAAAAAGAATTGAAACTCAAAAAAGAAATGGTTTCAAACCTATCTATTTTTCTAAACTTAAAAACTGAAACAGAAAAAGCCTTTCTAAAAAATATTAAAGATTTAAAAAGAAAAAAAGATCAAGATCCAGAAAATATCTTTAGGGAATTGCAAACAAGCGTAATTTCCTTGATGAATTTAGATAAAGCAAACCTAGAAATTTTAAGTACAATTGACCAAGAAAACACTGATTTAATAGAGAAAATACACATTAAATTTCCCTTTTTAAGTAAATTAGAATGTCAATTATGTTCCTATTTTAGACTAGGTTTAAATTCAAAAGAAATAAGTTCAATCACCAATTTAACACCGGGAACAATTCGTGTTTACAAAGTTAAAATTAAACAAAAACTTAATTTAAATGAGGAACAAAACCTAAATCTATACCTTCAAGAACAAGATGATTTTAGAATTTAAAAATTAACACTAAAAAATTTTAAAACACTATAATTCAAAATTTTATTTAATTTAAATTAACATTTTTACAAGAAAGTAACACGCACTAATTAGCACTTATTAACACTGTAATTTTTGGCTCAAAATATTTACCGCCATAATATTGCAGTGTTAAATCAAAATGCTAATTAGCTATGAAAGGTCTCCTTTTTATTATTATTTGTTTTTATTTTAAAATAAATAGTTTTTGTCAACAAGAACTTAATGTTTTGTTTATTGGTAACAGCATGACATACTTTAATGATATGCCTAGTTTGTTTCAAAGCATTTCATCTTCAAAAGGACAAACTATTACGTTCACAACTCATACCCCAGGCGGAACAGGTTTTGTTGACCATGTAAACAACCAAAACCTATATAGTATTATCAGAAATAATCACTTTGACATTGTGGTTATGCAACCTGGAACTGGAGAGTCTGCTGGAGTATCGAACCCAACTACTCTGACAGCTCAAAGAGGATTAGTCATTTTAGATTCAATAAGAAAGTATAGCGCTTGTGCCAAAGCTTTTTTATACGAAATCCCTTATGGAGTCGTTGCTGAAAATAATTATGCAAATTACTTTGGAGTGCAATCGATGATTGAAGATTCGGTTACTAAAATTTCCGATCTTATGCAAATTCCTATAGTACCAGCTGGCGAATGTCAATTTGCATATTATCAAAACAATCAAGATTTACTTTTAAACAACTCATATAATGATGTTCATCCAAATTATAATGGAAGCTATTTGATCGCGTCATGTATGTATGCCACAATTTTCAAAGATAGCGTTTCTGGTACTTCATTTACTGGAACAGTATCATCCCAAAACATTCCTCTTTTTCATAATATTGTTGACAGCGTAGTTTTTCAACATAGTGACTTGTGGAGAATAAATGATTATCATTTAACTAGTATTTTCAGTTTTGAACAAAACGGTTCCTTCATTCAATTTACAAATTTAAGTCAAAATTACGATAGCGTTTTATGGAGTTTTGGGGACAATCAAACGAGCAATGAAATCAATCCTAGTCACACCTACATTACGAATAACATTTATAATGTAACTCTCGCAGTATACAAAGGCAATTGCACAGAACAATTTAGTCAACTAATTAACATGCAATCTGCTGAGATATTAGAAGAAACCAATTCTAGCGATTTTGAAATTTTCCCTAACCCAACAAGTGATTACATCCATCTAAAATCAACTGAATTTGAAAATTGTAAATTAATCAAACTTTTTTCTATAAATGGAAAATTAGAAAAATCCATCCCTTTTGATACTATCATTTCAATAGAAGATTTAAAAGATGGTGTTTATTACATTCAATTTAGTTCTGAAGATAAAAACTTCAGAAAAAAAATAATTAAATTATAAGTCATGAAAAACAGCATAAACTTTGCGTTTGTATTTTTAACTTTTTGTGTTTTCTTGAATGGATATACACAAGTTCCTGCAAATTTTATCAACCCAACATCAGATGATTATATTAATACAAATATTAATGAATACAACATGATGAAGATCAAAGAAATGGGTTTTACTGAAAACATTGGTCAACTAAAAGATTCAGAAGGTCAAGATTTGAGTGACGTTTTTTATTACTCTACCGAACTGAGTAGAAAGATTTTGATTACTAATCATGGAATTACACTCTTTTTATTCAAAAATGGAAATTCTCCTAAACATGAAGAAGAATTTAACCTTGAAAAAAATAAAGTTCACTCTGATGCGAATTGGAATAGAATTGATATCACAGTTGAAAATGGTAATATCCTAAGTAGCAATATTGAATTCTATGAGCCTCTACCTCATTTAACAAACTATTTCATTTCTGGTACTCACACAAACATTAAAAGTTATTCTAAATTAGTAATAAAAAATGTACTACCAGGAATAGATTGGGTTATTTACAACAATTCTCAAAAAGGTTTTAAATATGATTTCATTGTGCATCCTGGAGCAAATCCAAGCGACTTAAAGCTAAATTACAAATCTCAAAAAGCAGGGGAAATCAACACAGATGGAAGTTTTAGTATCTTATCAGAATCAGGAGGAATTATTGAAGCCAAGCCTTACTCATATTTAAAAAATGATAATTTAACAATAATCAATACCTCATTTAGTTTAGACCAAATTTCTGAAATTACAAATGATAATGGCTTATTTTTTAACACTAAAGTTACATTTGAACTTGCAAATTATGACCAGACAGAAACACTAGTCATTGACCCTTCAGTTTCTTGGTCAACAGACATTCCTTCAAACGACGAAGAATATGCTTACGGAATGACGACGGATGAATCTAATAATGTGTATATTGTTGGAACAACCTATTCAACTGATTTACCCATGTTGGATTTTGGTGCTGGGGCATACTATGACGGTACTCTAACAGTAAGATCAGATGCTTTTATTATGAAGTTCAATAATTCAGGCGTCAAGCAATGGGCAACCTATTATGGCGGCAATTGGGACGACGCATTTACAGATATAACATGCAACAATAGTGGCAGACTGGCAGTGGTTGGACATACAAGTTCGTCAGATCCAACATGCGTTGCTTGGGGAAGCGCTTATTATGATAATACAGTAGGTGCTTCTGCAGGAAGCACAAATGCAGGTTTAATTCTTATGTTTAACTACTCTGGGCAACTATTTTGGGCAACAACTTTTGGCGCTGGTACAACCGTAATGCTTAACACTGCTAAATTTGACAGTAACAATAAACTGTATGTGGTTGGACATTCTGGTCATGGCGGATATCCTGTGGTTAACCTGACAGGAGCATACAATACAGCTGCACCTCCAAGCGGTACTGCCGGTGGTACTTCTTCTGATATTTTTATAGCTCGCTTTAGTACTACGGGTGTTCAAGATTGGGGAACTTGGTATGGAGGATCGAACGCTGGCGCAGAAAGACCACATACTCTTGAAATTGATGGAAGTAACAATATGTACATAGGAGGGTTTACCGAGTCAACTAACATGCCCTGTACAACCTTAACGGGAGCTTTTCCAAATGATAATTCACAGGCCGGTTCAGCGGATGGGTTCATTTTGAAATTTAATTCAAGTTGTGTTTTAGTTTGGGCAACCTATATCGGAGGAACGGGTCGAGACGAGATTAATACAATAAAAATTAATGGAACACAAAAATACGTTGCAGGAATTTATGCATCAAGTAATTTCAGCACTTACACCCCTTTCCCAAGTCAACCTGCTGGAGCTTTTGTAAACACAACATTAAATGGAGTAAAAGATGCTTTTTTAATCAAATTAAACGCTAGTGATGACATCGAATGGTCAACTTTAATAGGTGGAGATTTAAAAGAAGAAATAGAACTCAAATATTTTCAAGGTTCAAATGTTGCAATTAATTCATGTGGAAATGTATTTTTTGCGTTTCCAACAACATCCACAGCTAGTTTGCCAATGTTAGTATGTGACGGCGGCTATTCTAGCACAAGTTATACTGCTGGTTTTCCAAATTATTTTATTTGTTCCTTCAATAGCAGCGGCAAACAACTTTGGGGAACCTACTATGGCGCTGGATCATATGCTAATGAAAATCCCGTTACTTTGGCTATTTCCCCAAACAATGATCTTTATTTCCTTGCAGAAAGAACACAATTTCCTGATATAAATTTAACAAAATTTACCAAAAGAGCTTTAACCTTAGCTCAAGGTGGTGCTAGCTCTTGTAGCTGCACCGCAACTGTTAATCCTGCTGCAACCTGCACAGGAACATTTTCTTACGCATGGACAGGAGCAGGCAGTGGAACAGGAAATATTCGTTCTTCATTGTGCAACGGAAATTATTCAGTAACTGTTACCGATAATATTATGTGTCAAACAACACCAATAAATTTCAGTATCAATAATTGTGCAATAATCATTTTACCTGTTGAAGTTACTAACTACAATGCGGAACTCAGTAAAAAAAACACTGTTGATTTAACGTGGCAAACCGCCTCTGAGCGAAATAACGATTATTTTACAATAGAAAAATCAATTGATGGCGAAAACTGGGAATTACTTGGAAAACAAACAGGATTCGGAACAAGTAATTCGATACACAATTATTACATGGAAGACACCAAACCACAAATAGGAAACAATTATTACAAATTAAAACAAACAGATTTTGATGGTTCACAAAAAGAAATAGATATTAAAGCTGTTCGTTATTCTCCATCTGGCTTGTACTATTTAAGTCCAAACCCAGCAAAAAATTCGGTTACGATTGTTGGAGAAAACCTAAGCGATTATTCAATCAAATTATACAATAGTCTCGGTGCACAAATACTTATTAACTCTGAACTACGTGATCAATCAAAAATAGAATTAAACTCGAGTCAGCTAAATGCTGGAGTTTATTTTATTATACTTGACAATGGAGATTCCGTAGAAAATTTAAAATTAATCATTCAAAAGTAATAATGTACAAGGAGTAGATATCAAACAAACTATTTAAAAATTTTCAAGTTTTCACTTGAAAATCAGAAACCAATAAGTAGTGGTTTACAGAGATGTTTAAAGTTTAGACAGTGGTTTCTGAGTAGCGCCCCCCCTATATAGGGGGCGCCTCTTTAATTAACTTTTAACACAAAACGAACTTTGCAAAAAACCATTTATAAAAAATTTTATTCAATATTACTAATATGTTTTTCTCAAAAACTCATAAAAGCAAACTACATGCATTGATAAGTATGTTGATATTCATTCTTATTACAATTGCTGTTTTTATGTTTTGCTTCAGCAGTTTGTCCAAAAGCTAAATTTTAAAAGTACTTATTCAAAAATATTTTATTAAACACAAAATACTACATGTCAAAAGAAGAAGAATTAGCAATTGAGATTATGGACAGCCACTACAAGATCATAACTAGGGATCTAGTAGGAGTGCAACCAATACAAATAGCAAAAGAACAAGGTTGTATTGAATTTAAAAAAGCAAGGCAATGTGCATTATTACAAGTGAATCAAATTTTAGGACTTCCAATAGGCAAGGTCAAAGCACTAAAAAAGTGGAACGATATTAAAAACAAATTGGAGACTCTTTAACTAGATATTTCAAGTACCACCTTGAAATGATTGAACCTAATATATAGTGGTAGTTTTTTATAGCTTGAAGTTTTACGTTAGGTTTTAGGTTCAAAAGCAAAGACTGGTAATTCGCCAGTCTTTTTTTATAAATTAAACATATACTAATCTTTGCATTTAAATTAACCTCGGTACAGTTAATTGGTCAAAAATGTCAATTTAGAAATTTACAATTCACAAGATAACCTTTCTAAAAATAAAACAACAAAAATTGTTTATTGGAAAATATTTAGCGAATCGTAAACAAGTGTAATTTTCTTGGTGAATTTAGAAAAAGTAAACTTAAAAATTACAAGTACGATTAACCAAGAAAACACTGATTAAATAGAGAAAACACACATTAAATTTCCATTTTTAAACAAATTAGAATGTTAATTATGTTCATATTTTAGACTGGGTTTATATTCAAAAGAAATAAGTTCAATCACCGATTTAACACCAGGAACAATTCATGTTTATAAAGTTAAAATTAAATAAAAACTTAATTTAAATGAGGAACAAAACCTAAATCTACACCTTCAAGAACAAGATGATTTTACAATTTAAAAATTAACACTAAAAAATTTTAAAATACTATAAATCAATATTTTACTTTATTTTAATTAACATTATTATAAAAATTTACTAATACTAATTAGCGCTAATTAACACCTTAATTTTTGGCATATTTTTTTTGTCACCGTATCATTGCATTACAAAATCAATAAATTCTAAATATTGACGATTTAAATGCAAGTTTGTATGTTATTAACATCAAAACAATACAAGGTAAAAATCTAATAAAAACTATTAAATATGAAAAGTAAAAAAAAATATGACCCTAAAAAAATAGCTACAATGAATTCTTTATTTTGTAGGATTAAATCAAAAATTATAGGAATTTGCGCAGTAGTAGCTTTGAACACAAATCAATATTTCAATGCACAAGAAATTCTATTTTCAGAAAGCTTTGAAAATTGCTCTAATTTTTCAACTACTAGCACATGTAATTGGCAATTTAGGGACCTTGACCAAAGCCAAAATATCCATCTAATCATGGAAGCAGATTTTCCAAACAATGATGCCTCCGCAAATTCATTTATTGTAATAGATCAAAACTTCTTACAACCTTCTATGTGGATGCCCTTTATCCCGCAAGCTTTTCAAGCTCAAAATGGAAGTAAATATTTAGCAAGCATTGCTAATTATGGAGACAATAGTGGTTTTGTAGCAAACAATGAATTGCTTATCTCCCCACAAATAACCTTAGGCGCAGCAAATAATAAAATTTCCTTTTGGGCAAAGAACTTGAGACAATATGAACTTAATCCATCTAGAATTACTTTAGGTATTTCAACAACAGGAACAGCAACAGACAACTTTCAAATAATTACTTCAGCACCTATTGAAATATCAGCTTCAAGTCAGGAAATCTTACCTTGGGTAGAATATACGCTTGATATACCCTCAACATACAACAATCAAAATGTACACTTTTCTCTAAATATCATCAGCAACACCTATTTTTTAATGATCGACAACATTAATGTTACTGCGCAATCAAGTCTTTTGGTAGAAGAACAAAATATGGATGATATACAAATTTACCCTAACCCTACAAGTAATGAAATTTCGTTTGATGGCTTTGATTTGAGCACTTGTAAAGGCATTACATTTTATTCAATAACTGGTAAAATCGAAAAAAAGTCAGCATTCATGCAAACAATTTCAATTGAGGATCTTGCTACAGGAACTTATCTTGTAGAGCTAGAATTTGAAGGGAAAAAAGTAATAAAAAGGATAAATAAATTATAGCCCATAAAATAAATCAAACCATAATTTAATTGTATTCATTTTTAAAAATACGCCTATGAAAACTTTATTTTTTTTGTTCATATTTATAAGCGTAAGCATAATAAGTTATGCGCAATGTACTCACACCGTGCGACTATGGGATGAATTTTCTGATGGATGGAATGGAGGAACTATTTCTGTGCGTGTGAATGGTGTCACAGTCTTGAATAACATTACTTTAAATGCGGGTGCTGGTCCTCTTGATTTTGATTTTTCTGCAAGTACAGGACAAACGATTACGATTATTCGAACTGCTGCTGGATCTTATCCTGAGGAAATGCGTGTCGAAGTTTTAAATCCAAACTGCCAAACCTTATATGGTTTAGTTGAGCCTGTGGCTTCTCCGGGCGCCTCATTTAATGCTAGTTGCCCTGCAGCAGGGGCACAATATACAACTCTTGGTGATGCATCAACAAGTGGGAATTGTGTTATTTTGACGTCAGCTGTCAATGATGAACGAGGTTGTTCGTGGGATTTAAATTCGACCTTAAATTTTGCAGCTAATTTTTCGTATGATTTGACGGTAAACTTAGGTAGTAGTGATGCAGGCGCTGACGGCTTATCATTTGTTATCCAAAATGATGCAAGAGGCACTTGTGCGTGCGGTGGAAATGGTTCTGGAATGGGAGCTTCAGGAATAACAAATTCACTTATAGTTGAAATTGACACCTATTTAAACTCGGAGGATCGAGATGATGGCTTGCCCGGTGTGCTGTGCGCAGGAGGTCCGGATCCTGACCACATGGATATATGGTTAAATGGAAATGTGAACCCCAATAATGATGGAAACAATTGTACCTTGACTGCCTCAGAAAGGACAATACCAACAGCTCAAAGATTATTGACAAGTGGAGGTGCAAATTACAATGTTGAAAATGGATTGAATCATACACTTAGAATATCTTGGAATGCAGCAACTAGCACATTTACAGCGCAATTAAAAGACGCCACTCCAGGAGCTCATTCCTATGCAACGGTTTCTTACTCTTTTAATCCGATGACTGTATTTGGCACAACAACACCAAATTTCGGTTTTACTGCTTCAACTGGAGGTTTGAATAATCAACAATCTTATTGCTTACCTGGAGTTTTACTACCAATTGAATTACTTTATTTTGATGCCAAATTAAATGAAAAACAAACAGTTAATCTCACATGGGAGACTGCTTCTGAAAGAAATAACGATTATTTTACGATTGAAAAATCAATGACAGGAAGTGACTGGGAGTATCTTGGCAATGTTGACGGGGCAGGCACTACTTCAACTCCTCATTCTTATTATCTGGAGGATTTAAATCCAGCCTTTGGGAACAATTATTACCGCCTCAAACAAACAGATTTTAATGGAAATTATGTTTATTCCGATATAAAGAATGTTAATCTACCTTTTTCTGATAACATACAAATTTACCCTAACCCTTCAAATAATAAAATTTCGTTTAATGGTTATGATTTGAGTTCTTGCAAAGGTATTACGATATACTCCCTAACTGGCAAAATCGAAAAAAAGCTAGCATTCAGCCAAACAATTTCAATCGAGGATCTTGCCACAGGAACTTACCTTGTACAGTTAGACTTTGATGGGAAAAAAGTAATAAGAAAAATTAATAAATTGTAGAATAAATTTTAATATCATGAAAAATATTTATTTAATAATTTCATTTTCTTTGTTATTTGTTGCAAAATTTACGAATGCGCAGTGGGACGTATATTATCCATCATTAGATATAACTAGTTGTACGTATCCAACGCCTTATTCTGCTCTAGGTTCAATTCGTTTTAATGAATCTGTTGTAGCAGGAAACCAGGGACGTCTTCCGATTCCCGCAGCGAATACAGATTATACAATAACATTTACTGCGCCTCCCAATTTTCAATTTAATCCTGGGGTAGGAACTGTCACGTGTTCAGGAGATATTACAAGTAGTTCAATTACGGTTACATCAACGCAAATTACTATCACATATAGAAGTAGCGAAGCCAATAGAGCAGACGAATATGATTATATTCAGATTAATGGAATCCAAGTAAGAGGTATCACTGCACCAACTGATACCAATCCCATCACAAGCGCTAATCAAATACTAAAAACAGCAAGTTCCCAAACTATAAATTTGCCCAATACGAATTTAATTGGTTATGTTGCTTCACTTTGTACATGTACCTTCACTCTTAGATTAACAGATACGGGTGGCGATGGATGGACTGGAAATCGTGTAACAGTTGAAGGCCTTAATGGTGATTTATTAACTAATCAAACACTCGCTAGTGGTGCAGGACCATTAAATATAACATTTACAACTGGTCCTGGAGACGAACTTGAGGTATACAGAAGTGTTCTAGGAACAAATCCGTCTCAAATGCGAGTGCAAATAATTAATGGCCTTGGAGTTAGTATACTAGGACCTGTACAACCTCTAGCTTATGGATCTAACACCCTTGTAACAATTGTCGGCGGCTGTACAATAACCCTATTGCCAATTGAATTACTTTATTTTGATGCCAAATTAAATGAAAAACAAACAGTTGATCTCGCATGGGAGACTGCTTCTGAAAGAAATAACGATTATTTTACAATTGAAAAATCAATGACAGGAAGTGACTGGGAGTATCTTGGCAATGTTGACGGGGCAGGCACTACTTCAACTCCTCATTCTTATTATTTGGAGGATTTAAATCCTGCGTTTGGGAACAATTATTACCGCCTCAAACAAACAGATTTTAATGGAGATTTTGTCTATTCTAACATAAAGAATGTTAATCTACCTTTTTCTGATAACATACAGATTTATCCAAATCCAGCTAAGAATTTGCTAAGCATTACAGGTAAAGATCTTTCAAAAACAGAGATTGAAATTTTCAACAATCTTGGACAAAAAATTGATATTAAAAAGAACTTTATTTCCATCGACCACTTGGAAATAAATATCGAACATCTTGCCAGTGGTCTCTATACGGTTAGGTTTATGATAGGTGAAGTTTACCAAGATGTTCAAAAATTAATGATTCATCATTAAAAACTCAAAACTAGGGGGCTGTCTCACATTAAAAGGAGCAGCCTCTTTTTGAAAGCTCAATATTAAGAGCTTAAAACGATTGATTTATATAAACAACTTTAACTAGTATTAGCTTACAAAAATTAACTATCCATACTACTTCACATAATTTAAATTAAAAATTAATAAAAATGAAAAGAGAAAGCAAAAGAGAAAGCAAAAAATCATGTTTTACAATTGTCATGTTTTACAATTGTCATGGTTTTTATGGCTGTTTTTTTAACTAATTCAGTCTTGGGACAAAACAGTGAAACTTGTGAAAAAATTGTTTCACAAATCTACGATGGTATCAATAAGCAACAAGCTGATCACCTCATTACTCATCTCTCAAAAGATTTTAGCGTGGCGGGATATAGTGGAGAAATCGCATTACAAATATTCCCCGTTTACATAACTAGTATAAAAGAAAAGGTAAGCAATATAAAAAAGCACACAGCAAAGCAAACCAATGTATTAACCTTAGTTTATGAAGCTCAGTTTGGCGATAACGAAATAAACAAATCAACCTTTGTTTTCGATAAAAATAACAAGTTAATCAAAATGGATTTATTGCCAACACAGGTAATTGAGCAATAACAATAAATTAATAATCAAAAAATGAAAAATTTATCAATTATATTATTCTTATTTTTTGCACGTAATCTTGCAATTTCACAAGATATTGAAATATGTGAAAAAATAGTTTTGCAAACTTATGAAGCATTAAATAATAAAAACGCAGAAATGATACAAAGCCATTTGGCAGAAGACTTTAGTACAGCAGGTCAAACTGGCGACATTGCAAAACTAGTTTTACCTGAATTGTTTAGACAATTAAATACAAAAACGAGCAATATTAAAAAAATTAGCGAAGTAAAAACAGACGTTTTAACTCTTGTATATGAAGCTGACTTTGATAATATGGGTAAACAGACTTCAACTTTTGTTTTCAATAACAAAAATCAATTGCAAACATTGGAGCTATTAGAATTACAAATCAAAACTTTAGCTTATGAAGATTTGAAGGTTTTTAAGAATGATGAAAATTATTTTACGGTACCTTTCAAAATGGTAGGGAATTTAATTTCTATTCAAGTATCACTAGATGGCGTAGTTAGAACATTTCTTGTTGATAATGGTGCGCCAATTTTAATTCTTAATAGTTCTCATATAAAAAAAGATACCTTAAGAAAACTAGCTTTAGGTGATGCCGTGGGTGCAGGAGGCTCGATATCCGAAATGAATGTCGATAGTATTCAGAGTTTAGAATTTGGTGGGATAAAATTAGATAAACAACAAGTGATTACAATGGATTTATCTCATTTAGAAGCAGCAACAAAAACTACTTTCTATGGCCTGCTTGGTTATGAAATCTATAAGGATTATGATTTATTGTTTGATTATAAAAAAAAGACATTAACTTTCATAAAGCCCGAAGCAACATCTGACTATCTTTTAAATAAATACAAATCAAAAAAGCAAATTGAAATTCCAATTGAAATGGGGGCACACATTGCAATTGTTGATGGCTATATTAATGGAAAAAAATATTCTTTAGGCTTAGATTGCGGTGCAGAAAGTAATTTGTATGACATCAAATTACAAGAAGAATTAAAGGTAAGCATGAGTAATTTAAAAACTGATTCACTGCTAGGGGCAGACAAAAATGTAGCAGAAACCTTAAGTGGAAAATTAAATTCATTAGTAATAGGAGGTGTTGAATTTAAAAAAACTAAAACCTCTTTAGGCGACATTTCTCATTTAAACAATGGATACGGTTTAAAGTTAGATGGCATGATTGGTTACAACATTATTTCAAAGCAACCTACGTTGTTTTGTTACAAAAATAAAAAGCTAATTTTCTTAAAGTAAACTCCACTGATCAATGATTGATTTTTGAAAAACCTAGAACCAAATTTTACTTTTATGTGCATATTTTATTACAAAACACAATTAAACTCACAACTACTTGATCAATCAAAAATTGAATTAAACACGAGTCAGCTAAATGCTGGAGTTTATTTTATTTCACTTAACTATGGATTAACCTTTTAAAATTTAAAATTAGTAATTTAAAAACATTCAAGCAAAAACTTGAATATCAGGAACCAAAAAAAGAAATGGTTTGAAAAGAAGTTTAAAGTTAGATATGGCTCCTGAGTTGAGGCACTCCCGACAAGGGAGCGCCTCTTTAATTAACTCTTAATGCTTAATTAACATTTGAGCAAAACCATTTATTTAAACTAAATTTAATTCAATATTATAATTATGCCTATCTCCAAAGTTCAAAAAAATAAATTACAAGCATTTGTAAGTATCCTAACATTAATTCTCATTACAATTGCGGTTTTTATCCTTTGCTTTTTCAATTTGTCTAAAAGCTGAATTTAAAAAGAAATTAATCAAAAATATTTTACAAAACACAAAATACCACATGTCAAAGGAAGAAGAATTAGCAATTGAAATTATGGATAGCCACTACAAGATTATTACAAGGGATCTGGTAGGGGTGCAACCGCTAGAACAAGCAAAACAACAAGGTTGTATTGAATTTAAAAAAGCAAGGCAATGCGCATTATTACAAGTGAATCAAATTTTAGAACTTCCAATAGCAAAGGTTAAAGTACTTAAAAAGTGGAACGACATTAAGCGCAAATTAGAAGCGCTTTAAATAGATATTTCAAGCACCACCTTGAAATGATTGAACCTAATGAATAGTGGTAGTTTTTTATAGTATGAAGTTTTAGGTTAGGTTAGGTTTTAGGTTCAAAAGAAAAGACTGGTTCATGGCCAGTCTTTTTTTATTTTGACTAATAACTTTTACATCAAGACACTAAACTTCGTAGCAAAATTCAAACTGTATTTAATCTTATATTATAGAATTTAAAATATATTCTTATTTATAGGTTAGGTTTAAATTCAAAAGAAATAAGTTCAATCACCAATTTAACACCAGGAACAATTCGTGTTTAC
>JBKCGI010000232.1:0-11503 GCA_046303515.1 Flavobacteriia bacterium
TATGGGTGAAATTAGTAATAATGAGGATGTAACACTTTTGGTGGATACGTTTTATGGAAAGGTTTTAAAGGATGAAAGTCTGAAACCTTTTTTTGCGAACTTGGACTTTGAGGCGCATAAACCTAAAATGATTCACTTTTGGGCTTTTGTGTTGTTGGATGAACCGAATTACAAAACCAATGTGACAGAAAAACATTTGCACATGCCCTTGGAACAAAAACATTTTGACCGCTGGTTGGAATTGTTCAATGAAACTTTAGATGAACTTTTTGATGGCGAAAAGGCTGAAATGGCTAAGCAACGTGCTGCGACAATTGCTTGGACGATAGGAGAGAAGATAAAGCGAAGCTTTTGATGACGAAGCGTCAGCGCAGGTAAAGACTAGTTTTCACTATTATTATTGCAATTTTCACTTTTCTTTATTTGTGTAATATGCAAAATCGAAATAATGTCGTTGATTTAAAACCCAAATTTGGCCTACAAGTCCTTTTTCACATTTATCTATTGGAATTGCTTTACTTCCGTTTAATTCGTTTAATGAACCAAAAAATATTGAAAATGAAGTGTGATCAAATTGAACGGCCATCCAATAAGCAGTTGCATTATATTTTTTTTCTGCATAAAATGCCTTTTCGTAAGCACTAGTTCCTAAATTATATCGTGTATTTAACTTCCCGTTTTTTTGATATTTGTTCCGTGCTTTTACGCTTACAATGTATTTTACACCATCTTTTTCGCATTCGATATCAGCAAAGGCCTCGTTCATAGAACTATCATTTAGGTTTCTAATCCTATCGAATTTTTTATCGACAAATGCCTTTATTGCAAAAAGTTCACCTAATTCGCCCAAAGACTTTTTTCTTGCAGTCTCTTTTTTATTAACCAAATCCATCCTATAAATTTTTTTATTACACCTTCACATGCTTCGAAACAATCTTCTCCTGAAAAAACTGAGATGCTTTTCGGTCAAAATCTTGTGCGTTTTCCGTAGTAAGGAATTCAATTTTCTGGTTTTTGGAGCATTTTTCATCGATTTCTGGATGACGTTGCAAATAATCTATGAGGGATTTAGCAACAATTTCGCCTTGAGAAATGACTTTTATTTTGTTGGAGATTTCTTTTTCGATGATTTCCTTCACTAGGGGGTAGTGCGTACAACCCAATAAAATGGTATCAATTTCGGAATCATTTTCTAGCAGTTGAAAGATGTCGTTTTCGATGAACCATTTTCCGCCTTCTGTTTCGTGTAAGGCATTTTCAATCAAGGGAACCCACATTGGACAAGCTTTCTGTTTTACTTTTATCTCAGGGAAGAATTTTTCAATTTCGATGAGATAGGAATCTGATTTTACGGTTCCTTCAGTAGCAACAATTCCGATGTGTTTGCTTTTGGAAAATTCACCTATGATTTCTGACGTTGGACGAATCACACCCAAAACACGTTTTCCGGGATATTTTACAGGTAAAATTTGTTGCTGAATGGTTCTTAATGCTTTGGCTGAAGCCGTGTTACAAGCCAAAATGACCAATTCACAACCTTGAGCAAATAGATATTCCACTGCTTCCAAAGTGAACTCATAAACCACATCAAAAGATCGTGTTCCATAAGGAGAACGGGCATTATCTCCCAAATACAAATAATCGTATTGCGGAAGGGATTTTTTCAACTCGGAAAGAATTGTTAAACCGCCGTAGCCAGAATCAAATACACCGATTGGTTTGGAAATCATGTCTCAAAGATACTGTTTTTTTAATATTGAACCATATAAGTCACATAAGTTCATTTTTGACAAAATCAAACAAAAAGTTCATGTGAGAATTTTCAGTCGCATAGCGAATGATTAATTTATGTGGTCTTAAACAACCTGTACTTTTAATACAAACTTAAATGGCTTATATGGTTCAAAAAAAAAGCGACTCTCCGAAGAAAATCGCTTTTAAAAAGAATTTATTATTGCTTATTTTTTCATTGCTTCAGCATCCAATTTCAATAATTCAACAATCACCTCATTTGTGATATCCATTCCACCTTTGAAATACAAGGTAGCTTCTTCGTTGATTACATAATTGATTTTTTTACGGTCAGAAACAATTTCTACAGCTTTTTTAACACGCTCCAAAATTGGTTCATTCATTGCTGCAGCTTTGTTTTGCAAATCTTGTTGAATCTCTTGCTCACGTTGTTGTAATGCAGCTTGTTTACGTTGAATTTTTTCTTCTTCAACTTGTCTTGCTACTGGAGGCATTGCATCAGCTTTTTCAGTATATGTTTTATAAACTTTTTGCAAATCTTCTTCCATTTCCTTCAACTCACCATAGTATGCTTTTTCTAATTCAGCTAAATTATTCATAGCTAATTTACGAGAAGGCATTGTGTCTAATAATTTTTGAGAATTTACGTGTGCTACTTTTGACTGAGCCATTAAAGAACTCAAAGAGAAAACTGCTATAACGATTAATAGTAACTTTTTCATTTTTCGATTTTTATTTGTTTATTTATATTTATTTAGTTGTAATTCCCATTTCTTTCAAAACCTCATTGCTAATATCAAATTTGCTATCAGCAAAAATCAAGTTGCTTTGATTTGCTTTGTCAAACACAAAAGCGTAAGTCTTTTTTGAGGCTACTTTTTGCATCGCTTCAAAAATATTATCTTGAATTGGTTTGATTAATTCTTGACGTTTTTGGAAATAATCTCCAGTAACTCCAAATCTTAATTTCTGCATTTCAATTGCTTCTGTTTCTAATTTTTCAATATCTGCAGCACGTTTCTTTTTTTCCTCGCTTGGTAAAAGAACTTCTTCACGCGCAAATGCTTCTTTTTTGTTTTTTAAATCAGCATAACGATCCTCGATTTCTCTTGTCCATCTTTCTGCCAATTTATCTAACTTTTCTTTTGCTTCTTTATACTCTGGAACGTTTTCTAGAATGTATTCAGAATCGATGTAAGCGTATTTTTGAGAATAGCTGACAAATGACGTGCCAAAAATAATCAATACCGCTGCGAGAATATTTTTCATATACCTTTTTTGATGAAAAAACGACAAATATACTATTTTATTTTATAAGCATTTACTTTAATAATCTCAAAGACTAGTTTAGTTTGTTAATTTTCCTAAAAAACCACCGGTTCACTGCTGATCGGAAAAGCATCAAACAACTCACCAGAATAATAAAACTCAAAACAAATGCCACCAAAGGTATATTCTTTTTCGGCGATGCTAAAACTTGAGCCTCCAACTTCTGGATTGCTTTTTGGGATGCTTTTCTTAAAACCTAAATTGTATAAAGTAGCAATAATTTCAGGACGCTTGGAGATATCGTGACCAGCATTTTTCCATTGGGTACAAACTTGCTTGATAAGTAGGGCCGTGTACAAATAGGAATAGAAGTGATTTTTGCTTTGTAGCAACCTTCTCACTTGCAGTGATTGTTCGTTACCTAAAGAGTCATATTGCATGGCTAAAGTGCTGTCTAAATCATTAAATATTGCGCTGTACTTTTCGCCTAAATAGTAGGGTGTGTTTTTATCTTTTAGGTTTCGTTCGATATGTTTAGCCGTACTTTCTTTCATTCCTGTTACACCAAAAGACAAGTTTTTTGGCATGATTAAATAATTGAATGGAACGACATATTTTTTAAATAATTCGCGTTTTGAATTAAACATGCGGACTTGTTCACCAACTAAACAGGTTACTATTAAACGGGATTCTACTCCTGTGAGTTTAGCAACAGAATCAATCGCTTGTTTGTCTTTGATGACCGAGTTCCCAAAATCTTCCCAAACTTGGTAATTGGACCATTCGAAAACAGAAAGGTTTGTAGTACTTTTTGATGAAGAGATTCGTTTTAAAGCATTTAAGAAACTCTTGTTTTTTTTCAATTTGTATTTCACAGCCTCAAACATGCGTACTGCAATTTCCAAGTCTTTTGATGCGCTAAAAACTTCCTGAATTCTTTTGGCATCTTTCGGCGCATATTGGTAAAGTACTAGGATTTGCTTGTATAATTTATCTTCAAGCTGTTCCTTTTCAGCTTCTGATTTTACCCATCCTTTTTGATATTTTTCGGATAAACCATTAAAATATCGGCTATTGAGGTCCTTTTGACCTTGATCGTTCGTTAAGTTTAATTTGGAAGCCACCGCAGTTGCAATTAGAAACAAGGCTCCACAAGCTAGGAGATGAATAAGAATCCAATAACTGTATTTGAAAAATTTTTTCAAATTGTTTTATCTTTTACAACTCACCTAAGTTCATTCCTATGGTAAAGTTAAATTTACCAAAGTAGCCCTTATTTCTTACGGAGTTATCAGATTCTCCTTGGTATCCTGTTGCTTTTGGATCTAAAGTATCGAATCCCCATCCGTAATCAAGACCAAGCATCCCAAACATTGGCAAGAAAATTCTAACCCCTAGTCCAGCTGATTTTTTCACATTAAATGGATTAAATGTTTTGGCACTTGAATAGGTATTACCTGCTTCAGCAAAAGCCAATACATAAAAAGTTGCTTGAGGATTTAAGGAAATTGGATAACGCAATTCCATTGTATATTTTGCGATGATTGGATCTCCTCCATTTGCATTTAATGAATTGTCGGCATAACCTCTCAAAGCAATCATTTCACGACCACCTAATTGTCCCATTTGAACTCCTGATAAACCATTTCCTCCTAAGAAATATCTTTCAAAAGGTGAAAGTGCTTTGTTTTTGGAAAAATTACCCATGATACCAAAACCAACTCTAGGCATCAAAACTAATTTTTTATCTGGTGTAAGTGGTAAATACCATTCACCTGTTAATTTGATTTTAAAATACTCCAAAAATTTATAGGTCTCTTGCGGAGTCATATTTGAATAATCATTTCGATTATCTAATCTTGAATAAGGCAAAGAGCTTTTCATAGATAGGTTTAATTTCGAACCTTCTTTTGCATAAATTGGATTATCAATTGAATTTCGAGATAAAACATATTTAAAACTTAAATCATTCGAATAACCTGAACTAAAAGCTGGAAAGACCTGTGCATAATTTCTAACGTCATAATATTGATAAGCAAATTCGTAGTATGCACTAAAATAGTCATCCGGAACTTTTTTTCTTCTTCCTAAACCAATACCTGCTCCAGAAATTCCTATACCACTGTAACCTGGATCTGATTTTTTAAATGTCGTAGCTGAATTAAAACTTGTCAATTGTGTATGACTCACCCATGTTGAAAAGGAATTAGGTTTTTTACCACCCATCCACGGTTCTGTAAACGAGAAATTGTAACTTTGGAAAAATCTACCATTACTCTGTGCTCTAATAGACAAACGTTGCCCATCTCCTCCTGGTAGTGGTGTCCATGCTCCTTTTTTGAACATGTTTTGTATAGAAAAATTATTAAAGGTTAAACCTAAAGTACCAATGATTCGGTTTGCACCATAACCACCTGAAAGTTCGATTTGGTCAGATGATTTTTCTTCTACTACATATTCAATATCCACTGTTCCATCTGCTGGATTTGGCAAAGGATTAATTTGAAAAGCTTGATCGTTAAAATAACCTAATTGTGCTAATTCTCTTTGTGTACGAATGATGTCATTTCGGTTAAATAAGTCACCTGGTTTCGTACGAATTTCTCTACGAATAACGTGTTCATTTGTTTTCGTATTTCCTTTGATGATGATTCTTTTTACACGAGCTTCTTTTCCTTCGATCAAACGCATTTGGTAAGAAATATGATTGTTTTTTACATTCATTTCTACCGCTTGGATTTGGAAAAACAGATATCCTCTGTCCATGTATAAGGATGAAATATCTCTTCCATCTTGACTCATGTTTAATCGTGTATCTAAGAGTGGTTTGTTATAAACATCACCATATTTAATTCCTAAAACGGTATCCAAGTATCCGCTTCTAAATTTGGTATTACCTAACCATTCGATGTTACCGAAAAAGTATTTATTTCCTTCATCTACTGTTACTTTGATGTATAAGTTTTTAGGATCTGCTTGATATACAGTGTCGAAAGTAATTGCAGCATCCCTCAAACCAATAGAATTAAATTTGGCAATAAGCGCTAATTTATCTCTATCAAATGCAGCAGTGGAGAATTTAGAACGTTTGAAAAATCTCCAAAAAGCCTTTTGCTTGGTGTCTTTCATTGCCATGCGGAGTTTCCAAGTAGGAATGGAGTTATTTCCTTCAATTTCTAAAACCCCGATTTTTACTTTTTTACCTTTATTTACTTTGATGGTAAACATTTCAGAGTCATTCATCAAAGTATCAATTTCTCGTTTAATGTTTATTTGAACTCCGTAATATCCTTTTTCTCTGTAAAAACCTTTGATCTTATTTTGTGTTTGAAAAACTAGATTTTCTGAAATTGTTTTACCTGAAAATAATGAGATTTCTTCTCTGATTTTATCTGCTTCTCTTCGGTTTATTCCTTCAAATTTAAAACGAGATAGTTTCGGTCTTGGTTTTAAGGAAATTACCATATAAACAATTCCATCAATTTCTTTTTCAACTGCAATTTCTACATCAGAAAAAATTCCTTCAGCCCATAAATTATTGATTGCCTTTGTGATTTTATCTCCAGGTAACATTAATTTTTGGCCTTGACGTAAACCAGAAATTAATTTTATGGCTTGGTGGTCATAATTATCCGCTCCAACTACTCTAATTGGACCAATTTCATATTCTTTTGGTTTCTCATAAGAAAAGTCAGTACTTCCACCAATATTTTGCGGTTGAGCAAAAGCTTGTAAAGAAACTATTAAACATAAAAAAAGGATCCTAAATGCTTGCATATAAATTATTTTAGTTGTTCGGTTATTTGACCAAATCTACGTTCTCTTGATTGGTAATCCAGTACTGCTTTGTACAAATCTTCGTCCTTGAAATCTGGCCAAAGGACTTCTGTAAAATGGAATTCTGTGTATGCAATCTGCCAAAGTAAAAAATTACTAATTCTATGTTCACCACTAGTGCGAATTAGTAATTCTGGATCTGGAATATCTTTTGTTGTTAAATAAGTTGAGATCAAAGCATCATTAATATCTTCTGCGGAAATTTTTCCAAGTTTGATATCTTCTGCAATTAATTTCATTGCGTGAGTGATTTCCCAACGTGAACTGTAATTCAACGCTAAAACCAAGTTAATATTGTCGTTGTGCGCTGTTCTTGCTTTTGCTGCATTCAATTCTTCTTGTGCTTCAATTGGCAATTGACTATCATCACCAATACTCAACATTCTAACTCCACTTTCATTCAATTCATCTACTTCATTTGCGATTGATTGAACTAATAATTTCATCAAGCCATCTACTTCTTCCTTAGGTCTGTTCCAATTTTCAGTGGAGAAAGCATATAAAGTCAAATATTTAACGCCCATTTTTTGAGCGGCTTTCAAGGTATTTCGAACAGATTCAACTCCAACAGAGTGACCGAACAATCGCATTTCACCTTGTTTTTTAGCCCAACGCCCATTGCCGTCCATAATGATGGCGATATGCTCAGGAACATTGGTTAAATCGATATTTGAAAAAGTACTCATAGATTTGATTTGGCAAGATTAAAGCAAAAAATTGAAAAAATATGTTAACAAAGGTAAATTAAAAATCTGATTAACATACCTTAACAAAAAAAAGGGAGTCGGTTGCCCAAATCCCTCTTTAAAAAAGTATTTATTTTACTATTCTGCAAGAATAATAATTTTGTTATTTAGCATTTCTATAACCCCACCCTTAATTGAAATATTAATCAATTTTGGGTTTGAATTGGTTTGAATTAGTTTACTCGTTTTTTCATCAGCTTCAAAGTTTTCAAGTAAATCAACTTTAATTGATCCATTTTTTAGAGCTGATATAATTGGAGCGTGACCATTCAAAATTTGAAAAGACCCATCAATTCCCGGTAATTGCACTGCAGAAACTTCTCCAGCAAATACTTTTGTTTCAGGTGTGATAACTTCTAATTGCATCTTTTAAAATTAAACTGTTTCAGAAAGCATTTTTTCACCAGCTTCGATTACATCATTGATGTTACCTTTTAAGTTGAAAGCTGCTTCAGGGTATTTATCCATTTCACCATCTAAAATCATGTTGAAACCTTTGATTGTATCTTGGATATCTACTAATACTCCTTTTAAACCTGTAAATTGCTCAGCAACGTGGAAAGGTTGAGATAAGAAACGTTGTACTCGTCTAGCTCTACTTACAACTAATTTATCATCTTCAGATAATTCGTCCATACCTAAGATCGCGATGATATCTTGTAATTCTTTGTAACGTTGTAAAGTCAATTTCACACGCATTGCACAATCGTAGTGCGCATCACCTAAAATAGAAGCAGATAAAATTCTTGAAGTAGAATCCAATGGATCCACCGCAGGATAAATACCTAACTCAGCAATTTTACGAGAAAGTACCGTTGTAGCATCTAAGTGAGCAAATGTATTTGCTGGTGCTGGATCCGTTAAGTCATCCGCAGGTACGTAAACCGCTTGTACAGATGTAATGGAACCATTTTTTGTAGATGTAATACGCTCTTGCATTTGCCCCATTTCTGTTGCTAATGTTGGTTGGTAACCTACTGCAGAAGGCATACGACCTAATAATGCAGATACCTCAGAACCAGCTTGAGTAAAACGGAAGATGTTATCAACGAAGAAAAGGATATCTTTTCCTTGTCCGTCTCCTTCACCATCACGGTAATATTCAGCCATTGTCAATCCTGATAAAGCCACACGAGCACGTGCTCCTGGAGGCTCATTCATTTGACCGAATACGAAAGTCGCTTTTGATTCAACCATTCCTGGTACATCAATTTTAGACAAATCCCATCCACCTTGTTCCATGTCATGCATAAAAGCATCACCATATTTAATAATACCTGATTCTAACATCTCACGTAATAAGTCATTTCCTTCACGTGTTCTTTCACCAACACCTGCGAATACTGACAAACCACCGTGACCTTTAGCGATATTGTTAATTAACTCTTGAATTAATACTGTTTTTCCTACTCCGGCACCACCGAATAAACCAATTTTACCTCCTTTTGCATAAGGCTCAATCAAGTCAATTACTTTAATACCTGTAAACAAAACCTCTGTTGCAGTTGACAACTGGTCAAATTTTGGAGCTTCTCTGTGGATTGGCAAACCGTCAGAATTATCAACTTCGTTAATTCCATCGATCGCCTCACCAACAACATTAAATAAACGTCCTTTGATTTTCTCACCGATTGGCATTTTGATAGCACTTCCTGTAGAAGTAACTTCCATACCTCTTCTGAATCCATCAGTTGAATCCATAGAAACTGTTCTAACTGAACTTTCTCCAACATGAGATTGAACTTCCAATACAACACGTGTACCGTCAGCTTTTCTCACTTCCAATGCATCAAAAATATTTGGAAGATCAACTCCTTTCTCGAAGTTTACGTCAACTACAGGTCCGATTACCTGTGATACTTTACCTTTAATTTGCGACATTTTGTTGCCTATTTAGATTAAAAAACTCTCTTAAATTGGGTGCAAAGGTAAATATAAAATTTTGATTGCCAAACTTTCTTATTTAAATATTCAAAAAAGTGAAAAAATTGACTAGAATTATTTTTTTTGTTTCAAAAGCCAAGCAATTGCTTAATCTCTCGCGTTAAAAATTTTTGTTGGTTTTACCGGTTTGTTAAATTTCAAATAAAAGTTTGCCAGGATTTTATGCGGCAGACTAGAAATTACTAGAGCATCTGCAATCGTATTTTTATTTCCATCAGGTGCGGAAGCCCATTCTCTAACTTCTGTTGCAAAATCTACATTGGGTTCAAATTCAAATAAATTCAAGTATTTGTTGTTACCGTTTTCCCTGTTAAATTCATATACTTATTAAATGAAATTCATATCAACAAATGATCCAGAAAAAAAATAAACGTGAAAAATTTCATTCTCGTAAATCCGTCCAATGCAAATTTCAAAATCTCGTTCTGTGAGAAGATTTGTGTTTTCTATTAAGGAGA
This sequence comes from Flavobacteriia bacterium, assembly GCA_046303515.1. Taxonomy (GTDB): domain Bacteria; phylum Bacteroidota; class Bacteroidia; order Flavobacteriales_D; family Crocinitomicaceae; genus M2408. The sequence continues at coordinate 10,007 of JBKCGI010000232.1, forward strand.
CAGTATGTTTTTTGACGGAATTCATTTTTACGGAGACAAACTTAATTAAAAATACGTTAAATCACAAAATGGACTAATTTAGCTTCGTTGTAATTGTAAAAGTAATTTTGTTTATTAAGTAAATATTGTAATTTTGAATTTATGAAATTTATAGGATTAATTTGTTTTTGTACATTTTTGCTTGCATGTTCGCCAAGTTCAAAAAATAAAACCAAAGAAAAGATTAAAACCTTCGCTACTTTTTGTAAGAATTTGAAAAAAACTGAAAATCTTACAATTGACTCTTTGAGTTTTGCGAAAGTTATTCAAAATAATCCTTTTTCTAAGTTAAATAATGATGAGTTAGCATTAGTTAACAGTTCTCTTTTAAAGGAAAAATGTGCTGACAACTCAAAATATATAGCTTATTCTGTTGGGAAATTAACTAAACAAAAAGGGAATATCTACTTGATTCTTTATTTAACACTCAATTCAAAGTGTCAATACGATGGATATGAAAATCTTTTTATTTTATGTAATTATGATTCAAGTGGAAATTTCTTATCCGAAAAAATAATTGGAAAAAGATATCTTGTTTTTGGAGCAGAAGAATATTCCTATTTTGATTTAGTAACCTCTCGAAAAATTATACAAAAAAACATAAATGCCTTTGAAAATGAATTTGGTAAAACAATTATAGAAAGGTCAAAGGATACTTTATTTCTTTAGTTTTTGTAATTTAAAATTTGTCAAAAGCTGAATTTTTTATTCTAACTAATCTGATTCCCTAAAATCTTCCTTACCTTTAACCCAAATTTTTTGAAAATGATTCAGGTTAAAAACTACGTTCAAGGTCAATGGGTGGCTGGAGAAGGCATCGAGACAAATTTATACAATGCACTTAATGGTGATTTGATTGGAAATACTTCCAGCAAAGGTTTGGATTACCAAGGGATTCTGGAGTACGGAAGAACAAAAGGTGGTGCACAATTGCGTAAAATGACTTTCCAAGAAAGAGGTCGCATGTTGAAAGCCTTGGCTATGTTTTTAATGGAGAAAAAAGAGACCTACTATAAATTAAGTGCCTTAACAGGTGCAACTCGAGTAGATTCTTGGATTGATATCGAAGGTGGAATCGGAAACGTTTTTGCCAATGCAAGTTTAAGAAGACAATTTCCTGATTTACCTTTTTATGTAGACGGAACTGCTGCACCACTTTCAAAAAATGGTTCTTTTATTGGTCACCACATCATGACTCCAAAACAAGGAGTTGCAATTCATATCAATGCCTTTAATTTCCCGATTTGGGGAATGTTGGAAAAAATCGCTGTGAATTTGATGGCAGGTGTTCCAGCAATCGTAAAACCATCTGAATTTACAAGTTTCTTGACTGAAGCCATGGTGAAAGATATCATCGATTCAAAAATATTACCTGAAGGAAGTTTACAATTGGTTAGCGGATTGGGTCGCGGAATCTTGGATTTCGTTGACATGGAAGATTCGGTTACTTTCACAGGA
>JBKCGI010000233.1:0-8452 GCA_046303515.1 Flavobacteriia bacterium
AATTCATACAATGCATTAAAATCTTCTTCTTGAAAAGCCAATAATTGAAATTTATCTGCAATGACCTCGCAAATTTCGTTCAGTTCTTCTTCCTTTAAATATCCTTTTTGATGAGACAAATAACTTTCACAAATGATTCCCAAAGCTACCGCATGCCCATGAGCAATTTGTTCTTCAGAATGCAATAAGAATCCTTCAAATGCATGTCCAAAGGTATGACCGAAATTCAACTTTTTACGTTCTCCAATTTCCTTTGGATCAGCCAAAACAACGTTATTTTTAATTTCAACTGAATGTAAAATATTTTCGAGTGTAATTTCCTTTACATCAATATTTTTGACCTTCTCCCAATGATTTTTGTCTACAATCAGACCATGTTTCAGCATTTCAGCCAAGCCATTCTTAAGTTCTTTTTCTTCCAATGTTTGAAGTAAACATGGATCAATATAAATCGCTTGAGGATTTGCAAATACTCCCAGTTGATTTTTGTATCTCCCTAAATCTATGCCCGTTTTACCTCCAACAGAAGCATCTACCATAGCTAAAAGTGTTGTTGGTATTTGAATAAAATCAATTCCTCTTTTAAAAATTGAGGCAATAAATCCTCCCATATCACAGACTACACCTCCTCCAAGATTGATAATTAAATCCTTTCTTGATATTTTATATTCTGAAAGTGCTTCCCAAACCTGAAAACAAACTTCCATCACTTTATTTTCTTCTCCAGCGGGAAGCAAAATGATTTCTGCATTTTCAAGCTCTTCAAAATTAGTTATCAAATAGTCTAAACAATGCTCATGAGTGTTATCATCAACAAAAATGATTTTTTTTGAATTTGAATATTTTTCTCTTAATAGATTTGAAAAATTTGACTCAATTAAGGAACCAAATTCTACATTATAACTAGCTGCTTTTACGATTTTCATAACTTTAGTTCAAAATTATACATAATTTTTGTTTGAATTCATAAAAATCAATATAAATTTGTCCTATGGTATCATTTGAAAATACAGAAATCGCTTTTAAGAGCAAAACTGATCGCGATTTAAACAGAGCTTATTGGTTGTTCAAAATAATTGGTAGTCCTACCATGGTGAAATTTGGTAAATCTGCAACAAATTTTGCATTAAAAACCCATTTACCCATTAAAGGAATTATCAAAAAAACAATTTTTAGTCAATTCTGCGGAGGTGAGACAATTGATGAATGTGAAAAAACGACCGCAAACCTTGGTTCATTTGGCATTGGAACGATATTAGATTACTCTGTTGAGGGAAAAACCTCTTCCGAAGATTTTGAGAAAACAACTTTGGAGATTATTGCTACAATTGAAAAAGCAAAAAATTCCAAACACATTCCTTTTGCAGTTTTTAAGGTTACAGGAATTGCTCAACATCATATTTTGGAAAAAGCAAATTTGGATGAAAGCGTTTTAAACGAATCCGAAAACTTTGAATTACAAGCTATAAAATCTCGTGTAGAACGTATTTGTCAGAAAGCATTTGATAATGACGTTGCGGTTTTTATTGACGCCGAAGAAACTTGGATTCAGGACATTATTGATCGTTTAACTGAAGACATGATGTTGATGTTTAACAAGGAAAAAGCAATTGTTTTCAACACTTTACAAATGTATCGTCACGACAGAATTGATTTTCTAAACAAAGCAATTGAAAAAGCACGAGCAAATCAATTTCACTACGGAATTAAACTTGTACGCGGTGCATACATGGAAAAGGAAAGAGACAGAGCGAAAGAAAAAGGTTATTTATCTCCAATTCAACCTGACAAATTTTCCTCAGATAGAGATTACAATTTGGCTTTAGAAATTATTGTCAAAAATATCGATATTTTAGCTTTATGTGCCGGAACGCACAACGAAGAAAGTTCTTTGTTTTTGACAGAATTATTAGCAAAAAACAACATTGAACCAACTGATAAACGCATTTATTTTGCACAATTGCTAGGAATGAGTGACCACATCTCTTATAACTTATCAAATGCAATGTATAATGTTGCCAAGTATGTACCTTACGGACCAATAAAAGAAGTAATGCCCTATTTATTAAGAAGAGCAGATGAAAATACTTCAGTCGCAGGTCAAACAGGAAGAGAATTAAGTTTAATTCTTAAAGAAAAAACTAGAAGGAAAAATAACTAGACAAATTAATAAAAAAAAGTAGAGCTATGAAAATCATAGCTCTATTTTTTTTTCTTGTTTGAATTATCATCTAAAAACATTGACAAACCCTGTTCTTTGAAATGGAATATCAGTCAAATCATCAACTGCATCTAATGTCCATTGATAAATCCCCGTTTGAACCAATTCATCATTAAATGTTCCGTCCCAACCAATTTTAGAGTCAAAAGATTCAAAAATTACTTGTCCCCATCTATTGAATATGGTGAAATGAAATTGTTGTAAATCAATGCCAAAAGTTACCAATTGCAAAGTGTTATTCAACTCATCTCCATTTGGCGTAAACGAATTAGGAATAAATATTGAAACAACATCCTCTACTCTAACAATTTTAGATATTGAATCTTGACAACCAATAGCATTTGTTACAACTTGACTTACAACATAATCACCTGCTATTAATATTGGATAGCTAACTTGCGGAAATCTAAGGGTTGAAGTATCAATAATAGCGCCTGGCATGTACCATTGATAGGAAACTACATCTGCAGAACTCATATCAAGCAAATTAGCTTGTGGTTGAAGCGTTGTTAATACATCTGGATCTGTGTTAAAATTAGCAGTTGGAAGTGCATGAACTCTCTCAATTTGTGGAAATACTTTACTATAAATACATCCTATATTAGATACACTTACAATTTCTAAATCATAAGTCCCAACATTTGGATAATAATGACTAAAAGGATCGAGCGCATTAGTTAGTAAACTATCTCCATCTCCAAAATATACCATAGAAGCAAAAACGTTATTTGCTTGCGTCTCATTCAAGAAATAACTTGAATCTCCAATACAAATGTCTGGGTCTAAAACAGTAATAATTGGAATAATATTAGCTTCATATACCACATTTAATTTTACAATGTCATGCCCAAAACAGTTATTTGTGGGATAATCATATGTATAAATACCCGAAGGTAAAACAGATTGCAAATATGGCATAGCCAAAACAGTTCCTGTAGGATTGGTCCAAACACCAGTTTGAGGAATCAATGGATCAATATTTGAAAACAAATTTAATGGACCTGTTAGATTCGCACATATAGTAATTGTAGAATCAATTCCATGAACAGGCTCAGTTGCAATCGAAACTAAGGCATTGTCTGTTACTCCACATGCAGGATGTCCGGTTGGAAAAACCGTTACAGAGACGTTCTGATCTGAATTAAAAGTACCTAAAGGATTTGGAGCACTTGGGTCATCAAAAATATTTGCAGGCGTCCAAACAAAATCAAAGCCTTGAATACAACTTGCTACAATATTGTGAATTGCTGTTGAAGGTGCGTTGAAATTTCCTCCATCCTCAAATACAACATTTCCATCTCCATCAATTAATTGATAAAAGCATTCACTTGTAAAAGAACCTACTCCATCAAAGAAAAAAGAGAGGGGTTCACCATGTGTAACATTAATTGTGTAGGTATCTTCCAAACCATTCGGGTCGTCAATATCATATAAAGTTGTGACTCCTCCCTGTGTAAAATGTATGCTGTTTCCATTCCAAGTATCTCCAAAGGAATCAACAAGTCTGAGTGTATAGGTGCAGGTTGAAGATAAATTCTGAACCAAATTGATTGAACCTGTACAAATAACTGTATCTTCAATATTTACAGGCATCACAAATTCAAAAACATCAATTGTAAAGGAAGTATCATTATGACAACCAAAACTATTTTCTATATTATAAGTGTATGTAAAAGTTCCTGCTGCAGTTGGTGTAATTGTCATACCCTCACCATCAGCAGACAAATTACTTGCAAAAGGAGCTGGGAAACTCCAATAAGAAGAATCTAAACTCGTTCCATGTTGTGGCGTAAACTCAACAATATCAGCATATAAACTTGTATCCAAATGAATAGCAAAACTTACCACATGGCCATCATCAGCAGCCCAATTATCAACAACTGTTAAGGTCCAAACTCCATTTGTTGGACAACCAACTAAATTAGACAGAGGTTGAACTGGTTCATAATCACCTGCAGGTAATGTTCCGCCAAATTGGTCAGCATATTCCACCCATGTTGTGGTGGCAGTTGGAGTGAAACAATAATTATAGGTTTCTCCTAAAGTTGATGGGTCTGTACAGTCAATGTTATCCATTCCGTTTGGCTCTCCTATTTGAGTACCACCACCACCTTGTTGATGCAAGATTACATTTTGACCATTTGGACAAGTAACCATTACCACAATATCACCCATAAAAGAATGCTCCAGCTCTAAACAAAAGGATTCAATCTGAGCAGCATTAGAAATTGTTGAACCGCCTTGAAATCCGGTTTGAATTACATCAATATTTTGAGCTATCCCCAAAAGGGTATCGGGCAAACATCCATTTTCAATCGTAGTTGCACCTGAAAAACCATCCCAAGTATTCTCATACAGAAGAGGAGTTGCTAAAACATTTAAAACTTCACCAATACACATGGTAGTATCAGGCTGAAAATTTACAAAATTTGGAGGAGTGGCAACTAAAACATCAATATCAGTAAGGTTGTTATTTTGACAACCATTATCATCTGTCACAAACAATTGAACTCGATAATGTCCAGGAATACTGTATGTATGTGCAACATTTTGACCTGTAACTACATCCCCATCCATAAAATCCCAAGAATAATTAGCCAAAGAAAAACCTGGCTGTGCAAAAGATCCCAAATCTTGAAACTGAATAGCTTCGCCTATACAAACATGAATGCTATCAGTCGTAAAACCACCAACAACACCACCTGCAGCTACGGGATCATCACAAGGTGTAATGCATTGTGCACTTCCTGAAAAGGCCCAAGTACCTGGATTGTTTTGTGTATTAGCTACAAATCTAAAAGTCAAACAACCAGAAGTATTTTGAGGTGAACATTGAATTAAAACTCCTTGCAAACCAGTCCCCGAATAATTACCCAAAAAGTTTGCGGCTGTTGAATTTCCATCGTAAATCAACATTTGATCAACGTTGATGTGATTATTTCCTGGAAGGGGATCATCATCAAAATTGTCTAAATTAAATAAATTAAAGGTTATGTTAATTAAATCTCCAGGAACATCCGGACAAATTGTGACAGTATAATCTTCGTTAACTGAATAACCTGGACCTCCCTGCCCCCCAGAATCGATAATAAAACCATTACAAGTATTATAAGTACCATCTGTATTTACAGTAATATTTGTCTGACCCTGCGAAAAAATAAAATTCGCAGTTAGGATTATAAGCGCAGAAATAATAAATCTAAATCTATTCATTATAGTATTGGTTAATTAATCTTTGTTTTTCAACTAAATCGTTTTTTTATGCAAAAATATTAAATAAATTTCCTCCTATTAAATATTAATAAAGTTTAAAATCAAATTCTTGGATTCCTAACTTATCTAATTAAATTTACATTACCAACAATTACCTTTTTTTCATCTTTTGATGGAGTATTAAATACAATTTTATAAGTATAAGTTCCTCCTGGCGCTAAACCTTTTCCAGCTCCAAAATCTCCATCCCAACCATAAAGAGCATCATATGTCTCAAAAACTAATTCACCCCATCTATCAAATATTTTCATATTGAAATCTTGAGTATCAAAACCTGAGTACATCATTGGGTTAAATTTGTTATTTAATTCATCTCCATTTGGAGTAAAACTATTTGGTATATAAAAAATTATTGATTCCTCTAAAATTACATCTGCATAAGAGGTATCCTTACATCCAAATTCGCTTACCGCTATTAACATCACCGAATAATTACCTGCAACATCAGAAGGAAAAGCATGTGCTGGTTCAAAAGAACTGTCACTTAATGAACCATCCCCAAAAATCCACTCATATGTTAACGCTCCCTGTGAATTATTTTCAAAGCTGGTAACTGGATCAATCATATTTACAATTGGTCTATCTACCGTAAATGAAGAAACAGGATCAGGATTAATTATAATCATTGATGGTACAGTAGTTGAACCAATACAACCATTAATAGATATCTGATTTAAGGTTACATCATAAACACCAGTCTGAGTAAATGTATGCGTTACATTAGGACCATTTTCGATACTTCCATCGCTAAAAGAATAGATACAAGTATTTGTGGTATTTGAAGATGTAAATGTAATATCTGCAGGTATACATCCCATATTAACATCAGATGTAAAGCTTGGAATTGGCAAATCTTCTAAAGTAAGCACTAAAGTATCTCTTGCGGTACATCCATTTGGACTTACACCAGTAACAATATAATTTCCTTCAATAACTGGTATAAAAGGTACGTTATTATTAACGCCGTTATTCCAAGATAAAGTTGTAGCTCCTGTTGCGGTTAACAAGGCTTGGGACCCAACACAAATAGTTACGTCTACACCCGCATTAACAATAGGTGCAGGATTAACTATTACGGTTACTTGATCTAAAGCTGAACATCCATTTGTTGTACCTGTAACGGTGTACAAATAATTTCCAGCAACTGGAGTAAAGGCAACTGCATTAGTAATTCCATTATCCCAAACAAACGAAGCAGCTGAACCTGTTCCTGTCAATGTTATAACTGAACCTTCACAAATTGTTCTATCAGAACCTGCCCCAACAATTGGAAGTGATTTTACGGCAAAATTGAAAGATTGAGAAGCACTTGTACAACCATTATTTGTTGCAGTCAAGGTAATAACAGAAACTTCATCAGCAGCACCAGGAGTTGGATTATTCGCTAAAAAGGATGGAATATCTCCAGTTCCAGTAAGGCTTGGAATTCCAGTATTTAAATTATCATTTGTCCAATCAACTGCAAAAGTACTTAAAACACTCAAATCAACTTGAGGAACAATTGTACCAGAACAAACATTAACACCTGCGAAAGGCAAAATCACAGGAGTTTGAATTAATTCAAAATTTAAACTTGTGGAAGCTGGACAAACACCAGTTGTTGTATAAGTTATTAAGTAGTTCCCTGGGATTGATGAAACATCGATAGCCCCAGTAATCGGATCAATTGTTAAGCCTGGCCCAGCAGAAAAAACACCACCAGCATCACCGGTAATTGTTGTAACAGGTGCATTCATTAAATCATTTGAACACGAATTTATTGCAGACAATGTAAATGAGGCATCTTCAACTGGGTTAACAGTTATAGTAAATGAAGTTGATGGACCCGGACACAAACCATCATCTGGCGTTACAGTTATGTTAGCAACGATTGGAGCTGTTGTTCCATTTGCAGCCAAGAAAGTTAAGATATCACCATTTCCAGATGCTGGAATCCCAATTGCAGGATTATCATTTGTCCATGTAAAATTCGCACCAACCGATCCTGTAAATAAAATATCAGTTGTATTTGAACCGTCACAAAATTGTTGGTTTACAACAGCATCAACAGTTGCAGTTCCGATACCAATTTGAACTTGAAAAGTAAAAGTACCAGGACAAGTTGGATTAGTTGTTGTATACGTAATATCATAGGTATTCTGTGCTGAACTTGCAATATCAATTTCCCCTGTATTTACATCTAATGTTAAACCAGCTGGCACTGCTGAAAAAGTTCCCCCTGCAACACCAGTAATTGTCGGAAATGGATTAGGATTCGACGAACAAAAAGCTGTTTGCGCATAAGAAAACGTTGCGTCTTCTGTAGGATTAACTGTTATGGTAAATATTTCTGCTGATCCAGAACATGTTCCTACAAAAGGAACAACTTCGATTGTCGCTATTTGTTGCAATCCTGTCGCTGAAGTAACAAAACTTAATATATCTCCATTTCCATTTGCGCCCAAACCTATATTAGTATTATCGCTTGTCCATGTGAACTGTGAACCAACACCACCTGCAAAAAGAATATCTGTTGTAGTTGCATTTTCACAATAAGTGAAATTTCCTGGGTTAGTAACAAATGGAGCGTCACCTAAAGAAACATTAAAATCAAATGTTGTTGGACAAATTCCACCAAAAGAATAAGTTACAACATAATTTCCAGCTACTGAAGATACCAAATCAATTGTCCCTGTAGCATCTGCAAAATTTAAACCGGCTGGATTTGAAGTAAATACTCCACCTGGGTTTGTAACTGTTGCATTTGGATTAGCTTCGGTTAAGCAAAAAGAACTAGCTGCGTATGAAAAAGTTGCATCAACACTTGGCTCAACTGATATGTCAAAATTAATTGGAGTACCAATACAAGTTCCCGTTGAAGGAGTTACAGTAAAAGTTGAATTAACTGATGCACCCGTACCATTTGTTGTAGCAAAAGATAAAATATCACCTGTTCCAGCAAAAGGAACTCCTATATTC
>JBKCGI010000234.1:0-3496 GCA_046303515.1 Flavobacteriia bacterium
GTTTTAGCTGATTGCTTTCTTTTCTAATAAAAATAAAAACTCTACATTTGTAAAAATATTTTAGAGTATGTCAAACAATTCTTGGAAATTAGACGGAGAGAAAGTAGTTTCAAATCATCAAGCAACTGTTAGTTGGGAAGATGATCGCTTTTTTACAATTCAACATAAAAATGAAACTTTTCATGGCGAATTGATGGATGAGCAATTGGAAAATCGCACCATTCGCTTAAAAATTAATCACCGAGAATTTGTTGTTTCAAAAGAAGGTTCTTTAGATAAATTAATCGAAGAATTAGGACTAAACAAAGTGAAAGTTCGTAAGTTGAAACAATTGAAATCACCAATGCCAGGAAGAATTGTTTCTGTTGCCGTGAAAGTTGGTGATGAGGTTGAAGTTGGCGCTGAATTATTGACCTTAGAAGCCATGAAAATGGAAAATGTGCTAAAATCTGAAGGAGTAGGTGTGGTACAATCTATTGTTGTTCAGGCAAATGATGTCGTAGACAAAGGAGCGGTGTTGATTAGCTTCGAATGATGTTTAAACCATATAAGCCATATAAGTTTTTGTTTGATATAGTGCGTTGAAGTTCATAAAAGCTTTTATAGCTGAAAAAAATCAATAAGATATTCTCTTATATGTGCTTTAAAGTAATACTTGTGCTCCTTAAAATCTTAAATGACTTATATGGTTCAAAGATTTTTTGAGATACTATTCTTCTAAATACGGCCTTCAATTCAAGGACTAAACTATTTTCAACCAATAAATCACACCTTAAATTTGTGTCAAGGTTTTTTCCTTTGTAAACCAAGGGTATATGAACTTCAGAGGAGTAATTTATATTTCTTAATTTTAGTTCTTCTTCTAGACACCTATGGTAAACACTTTCTAATAAACCTGGTCCTAAAATTTTATGCACTTCAATAGCAGCTCCATTGACTTGATAGACCAAGTCTTTCAAATTTGATTTAGTTGTATGCATTAAAAAAGGTTTGTTATTCAAATTTAAATAAAATATTTGAATAAAAAAAGTCTAAATGATGTCAATCTTTTATGATCTTACAACGCGAGCTTCATTGATAAAAACTTACATGACTTATATGGTTCAAATTTTTTTGACAAGTTAATGTGTTAGCAATCAGTTTTATAACAATTGAATTAAAAAATCTAAAAGATTTTAACCCTTTATGTTCTTAAAACATGAGCTTCATTGATACAAGCTTACATGGTTCAAAAAATGTCACAACAACGCATAAATCTTCTCGCTTGCACCAGTGTTGGCTTGCACCAAATCTGTAATTTTTAACTGCAGTGATTCTAAATTTTCCTTAATATTTTTTAAAGCATCATTAAGTTCCTCTTCTGAGGATACACTAAAGCCAACTTGTTGATCTAAAAATAATTGTGCTTCTGGGAATCTTTTGTGTTTTGGACCAAAAAGTACTGGTAAACCAAAAACTGCTGGTTCTAGAATATTGTGTAAACTTCCTGTAAAACCACCACCTACGTATGCAAAAGTTCCATAAGAATAGGCATTTGCTAATTTACCAATACAGTCTAGGATTATAATTTTCTTATTTTTTTCAGCTGAAAAATGGGTGTAGCGAATTGTTTCTCCACTAAATCTTTGTTCGATTTCTAGTAGGTGTTTTTCAGAAATATCATGAGGGGCAAGAATTATTTGTCCATCAAAATTTAGAACAGCCTGCGCTAGAAAACTTTCGTCAATCGACCAAGAACTACCTAAAACCCACACCTCTTTTGAATAGATAAATTGCTCTAAAATGGAGTCTTTTTCAAGTAACTTTTTGTTTTCAATAACCCGATCAAAACGCAAATCTCCAACCAAACTTGCATTTGAAAGTCCAATTGATTTGAGCAAATCGATGGATTGTTGATTTTGAACAAAAAAGTAATCAAGTTGTCGAAGTGTCTTTCTAAAAAAGGATCCATACCATTTGAAAAAGCGATGATTTTCTCTAAAAATGGTACAAACAGAATACACTTTTACATCTTGTTTTTTTGCTTCAAATATGAAATTACTCCAAAATTCGTATTTCACAAAAAATGCTTGAGAAGGTGAAAAATGTTTTAAAAAGTTCCGCGCCTTTGATGGAATATCAATTGGCAGGTAACAAGCAAAATCAACTTGATGTTTTCTTTTGTGATAATGTTCAAATCCTGAGGGACTGAAAAAAGTAACAAGGATAAAAATATCAGAATTTTTTTCTTTCAAAAGATTCATTAAAGGTAAAGCTTGATCAAATACCCCAAGGGACGCGCAATGAAACCACATTACTTTTTTGCTTGCAGGAATTTTTGGATAATTTTGATTGCTTGCTTTTCGGCCAACTATCCATTTTTTTGCCTTAGGATTAAAGTATTGTGCCAAGCAAATGATGACATAGTATATTCGAATAGAGAAAGTGTAAATGCCTCGCATCAATTGAAATAAAATGCTTTTGGTTTACGTTTGTAAATTGGAATGAACCAACCCGCTTTAATTCCAACTTGAACATCTAATCGAGTATTCGTTGGAACTGGATTTTCTGGTTCATCAAAAAAGATTGTTCTACGATTTTTGGTAAAACCTTCCTGAAAATAAAACCCACCGTAAAAATTCACAATTCCGCTATTAGCTAAATAAGCATAGCCAACAAATTGATGCACGTTTAATCCAGTAGTTAAACGATCATAACCTTTTTTGTAATCTAGTTCTAATTGTGGAATAATTTGGTCACGTGATTCAATCCGAATTTTATGTGCTAAATATCCCGCTCCAGCATGAATGTAGATTCCAGAATTTCTATTTGTATTTGCAAGAGGAATAACTTTCCCAATGGCCAAATTGACATTATAGCCCCGAGCAAGACTTAAAACAGTTGCAACCTGACCACTTATGTCAGTTAAATTTCCATAACTATCTTTTAGATCGTCAAAAAGCGTTGTAACTTTAATTTTGTCGCCAAACATAAAATTTGCATCAACTGCCCAAACCCAATTTTGATTGGTTTTATATCCTGCATGAAAACCTAAATGATTAAGGTAACCGAAACGAGAAGCCAAGTCATTTTGTGCCCAATTTGCACCGTAATGAACTGCGACCCATGGCGTACCAATGATACTATCCTTAATATTTCTTTGTCCAAATGATAAAACAGAAATCAAAATACTACATACCAATACGATTTGCTTCATGTTTCAAAATTACCAAATTTCTAGTACTTAGAATTGTTTTTCAATCAACAATTTAAACCTTTAACTCAATTCTAAGGTTTTTTTGATATCTTTAACTCACTAAAACGAAATTATATGAAACAAATTGTTTTCCTATTTATACTTGTTTTCGCGTCTAATCTTTTAGCTCAGGATAAACCTGCTTATGTTATTTATACAAAGAGTGGTAAAAAAACAACTTATTCCAAGATGATAAAGGCGATGGAAAGTAAAAAGGCTATTTTTTTCGGTGAATTACATGACAATCCCATTGCGCATTGG
>JBKCGI010000235.1:0-4564 GCA_046303515.1 Flavobacteriia bacterium
GGATGGTGCAATTTTCAAAAACAAATAAAGTTGCAAGCAAAAAAAATACAGTTTTCAATTTTTTTTAAAATTAAAGGATTTATTCAAATAACTTAAACGAAAATATACAAAATTTATTACAATTGAGTGACAGCATTTAAAGTTACAAACTTATAAAATCAATTTCATTTTTAAAAAATCCAAGCCACAAACTAAAATACAATCCGTAAAACTTGAAGTTTTTGAAGCTTCGTGGCAAAAAACCCGTATTCAACTGTCACTTTTCCGCCAATTTGTCAGTGAAAAGTACTCCTCTAAATCAAAAAATATAAAAAATGTCATTTTTTTGCTTAAAAATTCGGCTGGCATATTAATTGACTAAACAAGAGAAACGAACACGCAAATAAAAAGTAAAATGGGAAAAATAATTGGAATCGACTTAGGAACAACAAATTCATGTGTTTCTGTGATGGAAGGAAACGAGCCTGTTGTGATTGCAAATTCTGAAGGAAAAAGAACAACACCTTCTGTAGTTGCATTTATCGAAGGAGGAGAAATTAAAGTTGGTGATCCTGCAAAAAGACAGGCTATCACAAACCCAACTAAAACAATTAGCTCAATCAAACGTTTCATGGGATCATCTTTTGACGAAGTGAAAAAAGAAGCAGATAGAGTTCCTTACAAAATTGTAAAAGGCGACAACAACACTCCACGTGTTGAAATCGACGATAGAAAATATACAGCGCAAGAAATTTCTGCGATGATTCTTCAAAAAATGAAGAAAACAGCTGAAGACTATTTGGGTCATGAAGTTACTGAAGCAGTTGTTACTGTTCCTGCATACTTCAACGATTCTCAACGTCAAGCTACAAAAGAAGCAGGTGAAATCGCTGGTTTAACAATCAAACGTATCATCAACGAGCCAACTGCTGCAGCTTTAGCTTACGGTTTAGACAAAAAAGGTGTTGACCAAAAAATCGTAGTTTTTGACTTCGGTGGTGGAACACATGACGTTTCTGTCTTAGAATTAGGTGACGGAGTTTTTGAAGTATTGGCTACAGACGGTGACACACACTTAGGTGGTGACGATGTGGATCAAGCAATCATCGACTGGTTAGCTGACGAATTTAAAAATGACGAAGGTATTGATTTACGTCAAGACCCAATGGCTTTACAAAGATTAAAAGAAGCTGCAGAAAAAGCTAAAATTGAGCTTTCTTCTACAAGTACTTCTGAAATCAACTTGCCATACATTATGCCAGTAAATGGTATTCCAAAACACTTGGTTAGAACTTTACAACGTTCTAAATTCGAGCAATTGATTTCTTCTATCGTAGAGAGAACAATCGCTCCTTGTAAATCAGCTTTGAAAAATGCAGGTTTATCAACAAGTGATATCAATGAAGTAATTTTAGTTGGAGGATCTACTCGTATTCCAATCATTCAAGATGCAGTTGAACGTTTCTTCGGAAAAGCGCCTTCAAAAGGTGTCAATCCTGACGAAGTTGTTGCTCTTGGTGCTGCGATTCAAGGAGGAGTTTTAACAGGAGAAGTGAAAGACGTTCTTTTGTTAGACGTTTGTCCTTTGTCTCTAGGGATTGAAACTATGGGTGGAGTTTTCACTAAATTAATTGAAGCGAACACAACGATACCAACTAAAAAATCTGAGACTTTCTCAACTGCGTCTGACAATCAGCCTTCAGTAGACATTCACGTGTTACAAGGTGAGCGTCCAATGGCAACTGATAATAAATCTTTAGGTAGATTCCAATTATCAGATATTCCACCAGCGCAAAGAGGAGTTCCTCAAATCGAAGTAACTTTCGATATCGATGCAAATGGTATCATGAATATTTCTGCAAAAGACAAAGGAACAGGAAAAGTTCAGTCTATCAAAATTGAAGCTTCTTCAGGATTAAGTGACGAAGAAATCAAAAGAATGAAAGCTGAAGCTGAAGCTAACGCAGATGCAGATAAAAAGAAAATGGAAGAAGTTGAAAAAATCAACAAAGCAGATTCTTTAATCTTTCAAACTGAGCGTCAATTGAAAGAGTACGGAGATAAAATTCCAGCTGACAAAAAACAAGTTATCGAAGATGCATTAGCTGAATTGAAACGTATTTTCGATGCAAAAGATATGGAAAACATCGACGCTGCAACTGAGAAATTAAATAATGCTTTCCAAGCTGCTTCTCAAGACATGTACAACGCTTCAAACGCACAAGGTGGCGCTGATGCAGGTGCAGAGCAAGCTCAAGGAAATCCAGCAGACGAAGTAACTGATGTTGATTTCGAAGAAGTTGACGAAAAAAAGTAAGCTTTAAAGCAAATTGACAATAAAATAAAAATCCCCGATTCATAACGAGTCGGGGATTTTTTTTGCAAACTACTTGCCACAGATGCACAAATAAAAATATAATTATAATTTAATTTACAATGACTCGTATAATGCCTTTAAATATTTAAAAATCTGTGTAATAAAAAATTAAAATACTTATTTAATATCAAATCATTTGTGCATCTGCGGCAAAAAAAATCAAACGAAAAAGCTACTTATTTTACAATCTGGAAAGCTGTTCTCACACTAAATCCCTCTGTAGATTTAGATTCTAAAAAATAATGTCCTTCGCTTAAATCACTTAAATCTATTGCAATATTATTTGCCCCACCAACAACTTTTTGATTAGAAATACTCAATAATTTTGAACCTTGTACAGAATAAACATTCAATTCTAATTCAGTTGTATTCGTACTTGTAATTTTAAAATTCAAATTGCCTTTCGTTGGATTTGGATAAACCGCGTTTGAAGTCAATTGCAATTCTTCAACACCTGCAACAGAGCAGGAATTTACAACCATCGCTGAAGCTGCACCTGCACTTGTGAAAGCAGTTTCAATACTTGTAATGGACGAAATTGGCCATAAATCTTCATTTTTTATCAAACCGTCAGGACCAACAATTATAATCGTAGGGAAAGCAGCTGGACCATAAACGGCATGAACTGCATCAGCTCCACCATTCAAACCACTGACAGTTGGAGTTGGGAAATTCGCATCTCCTCCATTTGCATCTTCAAAAGCTTGCGTTTGAGCTGTTGTTCCCTCACCTTCCAATCCAAGAACGACAATATCATATGTATTACATCCGTATTTTTTATAAAAATCATTGATAATGGGAGCTGTTGCTGCGCATGGTCCACACCAATAAGCAAAGAAATCAATCATCACCCACTTCCCAGCGTAATCACTCAAATTATGTGTGTGACCATGTAAATCAGTAACGGTAAAATTTGGAGCAACTGAACCAACACTTAAGTTGTTCAATTGTGCTTTTGACATAAAAGTTAATGTTAAAGCAAAGAATAATAATGTTTTTTTCATCTTTATAGTTTTAAGTTTGCTCAAATTTAAAAGATTTATTTAGACTTGCCATTATAACAAACTACTGTATTCTTGTAAAGCTACCAAAGTAAATATTTAGTACCTTTGAAAAAAAGCGCTCATGAAACATGTCAATAAAATCCTTTTCTTAATCTTACTTTTTGTAGTTTTCGCATGTAATTCTGCCGAAAAAAAAGCCTCCGAACAAGTGGTACAAGATTTTTACAAAGCATTAAAAACAGAAGATAGTTTACAAATCAAAAAATATTATCCTGCTTTTGAAAAGCTTGGCGGTTTTTATAAATCTGATAAAATTACGATCAAAGAAGTTTCTGTTTTTGAAAATGAGAAGTACAGTGTAACTATTCAAAACTCCTTCAAAAACATTAAAAACAAAAAGTTTGAACAAGAAATTACTTTCATTTGCCAAAAAGATAACAATGACAAAATGATAATTGCAGATAGCAAGGGGATTTACGGATTTGATGAAACGCGAGAATATAATTTTGCAGTTCAAACTGGATTTATTCCGAAAAAAAATCAATTGACCGACCAAGAAATTGCAGCCAAAATACTTAAATCACAAGAGCTTCTAGAATTGCTTTTCAAAGAAAAAATCGAATCCCTTCGAAAAGAAGTTGCAGTTGAAAATTGGGGCTGGGAATATGGTTATGACAACACGCATGCGAATGGTCACGGAAAAGTTGTAAATAATTCTAACGAAGATTTTTCTACTTTAAAATACACTTTAACCTTTGTGGCTGCGGACGGGAATGTAACTAAAACAGATGAAGGATATTTGATTTATGACAAATTAAAATCTGGAGAATCAAAAGATTTCACAACAATGTCCTCACAAATTGGAAATGCTGTTAAAGCTTACATTCAAATTCAATTCGAAACATATGAACTTTTAGAACAAATCTATAAAGGTAAATACAGTGGAAATGAATTTCACTTGGTGAAATAATCAATCTATAACTTGGAGAATTTCAAAGTAGTTATTTTTCCTTTTTTGTCGGATAATTTACATGAGTAAAGTCCCTTAGATAAATTTAGTACATCAAGTTTTTCTCCATTTCCGACATTTTGCTTTTGAATTACGCATCTTCCTTGAGAGTCAAATATTTCTGCTAGCTCAATTTCTTCGTTGAAGGCAATAAATTCACTTGCTGGATTAGGGAATAATTTTAACAATTTACGT
>JBKCGI010000236.1:0-4893 GCA_046303515.1 Flavobacteriia bacterium
AAAGTTTAGGACAGATTTCGTGCACATTTGGAGAATTAGATCCTAATAGGATGGTTACTGATGACGAAGATGTAGAAATAATAAAGATAATTGATGAACTTGGAGCAGAGAATGAACGCCGTGTGAGAGAGGAACAGAATGGTGGAAAAGGATTTATGGTGGGATTTCTTGCTCCAATTATTGTCGAAGAAGAAGTTGTTTTTGAGGAAATTAAACCAGCAAGCGTAAAAGAAAGTCCGATTCAGGATACAAATTATCAAGATCCTGACCAAATTAATGGCGCGTCTAAAATAAAAATGCGATAATTTTACTAATTTTGTTGCATGTATGAAGAAATAATCAAATTAGCATTTGCAGAAGATTTAGGTGATGGAGATCATTCTTCTTTGGCCTGTGTGCCTGAAAATGCACAAGCTCAAGCAAAATTAATTGTGAAGGATAATGGAATTTTAGCGGGTGTTGAATTGGCACAGCAAATC
Organism: Flavobacteriia bacterium; assembly: GCA_046303515.1. Classification (GTDB taxonomy): domain Bacteria; phylum Bacteroidota; class Bacteroidia; order Flavobacteriales_D; family Crocinitomicaceae; genus M2408. Next base: position 480 of record JBKCGI010000236.1, read on the forward strand.
TTTCATCATTTTGATCCTAATTTGAAGTTAGAAATTTTCATACAAGATGGTACTTTGGTTAAAAAAGGCGATATTGCTTTTCATGTTTCCGGGTCTTCACGATCGCTTCTGGCAACTGAAAGAATTGTGCTAAATTTCATGCAACGAATGAGTGGAATTGCCACGCAAACCAATCAAATTATTTCTTTGGTAAAAGAATATCCAGTTCGTATTTTAGATACTCGAAAAACCACTCCAGGTTTGCGTTTGATTGAAAAATGGGCAGTAAGAATTGGTGGTGGACACAATCACCGCATTGGTTTGTATGATATGATTATGTTGAAAGACAATCACATTGATTATGCTGGTGGAATCAAGCCAGCGATTACGCAAACACATGAATATCTCAAAAATACTGGTAAAAGTTTAGCTATCGAAGTAGAGGTTCGCAACGAACAAGAATTGGCAGAAGTTTTAGAAATCGGTGGTGTTCAAAGAATTATGTTAGACAATTTTTCACCTGAAAGAATTATAGAAGCTCTTAAAATTATTCCCAAAACTTATGAAATCGAAGCTTCAGGTGGAATTACTTTGGATAATATTGTTTCGTATGCCAAAACAGGTGTAGATTTTATCTCAATAGGTGCTTTAACTCACAGCTTTAAAAGTTTGGATATGAGTTTGAAAGCTGATTTCGGTATATAGATTATTTTAGAATTATTAATAAAAGTTGCTAGGGTGGTAACCCTTTCGGGGTGCAGACCCTGGCGGGGTTAAAAAATACCCTCTTTTATTCAGGCAAAACCAAAATCGGAATCTGACAACTTTGCGCCACTTCGTGTGTATGACTTTCGTGAAATAACCTGTCAAAAAAACTGTGTTTACGAGGAATCAAAGCTAAAATCTCAACTTTGTTATTTGCAATATAATCTAAAATTCCTGCATCAACATTTTCATTCAATTCTGTTTCAAAGCTAAAATCTTCAAATGGAATAAATTCTTTCAAGGTGTTGTAGTGAATTTCATCTTTTTTACTAGTATCTACTGTGAAAGCAGCAATTTTTCTATCAAAAGCGTGACTAAGTTTATGTAAAAAAGCTAAGCTGTTTTTGGCGTTTTGTATCTTTTTTCCATCGTATGCAAAGGCAATTTTAGCATTTGAATTTAATTTAAAATCTTTTGGAATGGATAAAATTGGAGTAGGAGCATGAGTAATCAAACTTAAGGAGTTACTTCCCATAAAAATTTCACTAATACGACTAGAACCAGTTAATCCCATGACAATCAAATCGATTTTTGTTTCCTTGCAAAAAGAAATAACTTCATCAGTCAAGGAAAAACCAACTTGTATTACTTTTTCGCATATCAAATTATCTAAATGAAGTCTTGATGCCAATTTATCCAATTGTTTTTGCTTAATTTCCTCGTAATATTTGAAATCAATCATTTCAGGGAAATCTGCATTGGCAATTGGCAGCGTATATTGATGAAATAAATAAATTTTAGAATTAAACTTTTTCGCCAAGTTGATTCCAATCTGAATCGCATCAAGTGAATTCTCCGAAAAATCGGTTGTTAATAAAATGTTTTTCATGTGGGTGGTTTTTACTCAAAGATACTATAAATTACTCTTGTTCGTGATAATCTCCTATTTCTTCGGTTTCAATTGCTCTTTGTGATTCCAAAGCTTCTTCTTGTTGCTCAAATAATGACCAAGAATCAGTTGCAATGGTTTGAAGCCATAATTTTCCTGACTTTCTAAATATCTGTACTGGAAAACCTAATTTGTCTTCCAAATCAGCCTCAAATTCATTGACACTTTGATAGACATTCATTTCAAATTCAAAACCCTTAAAATTTGGATTAATTTCAGAAATTAATGTGTTGTGATTGAGCATGTTTTCCTTTAAGAATTTACTATCTTTTCTGTAGAATTCTAATTTCAAAAGCGTAAACATTGCCATAAATTGCGAATTCACAGCTTCCAAATTATCTGATATTTTTATTTCTAGTTTCATATTCTTTTTTTAGCAAAGTTAGTTTTAAAACTATAGCTGAAAAATGATTTTAATCATAAAAACAAAAAGTAAGTCAAAAAAAAAGACTCACTTTTGGTGAGTCTTAATATCTTTTAAAAAATATTTTTCTACAAGTGCATAAAATCTTTTTTCGCTAATAATTCGTCTTCTGATTCGCGGTAATCTGGATCATCAACACAACAATCAACTGGACAAACAGCCGCACATTGTGGTTCGTCATGGAAACCAACACATTCTGTACATTTATCGTGAGCAATATAATACACATCCATATTGATTGGCTCAAAAGCATGCGTTGCATCAATTTCATCACCGTTTAAGGTCGTAATCATTCCAGCTAAGGTAGTTCCGTCTGAATATTTCCATTCAGCACCACCCTCATAAATAGCGTTGTTTGGACATTCTGGCTCACAAGCTCCACAGTTGATACATTCGTCAGTAATTATAATTGCCATTGCTTATTTATTTGAAATTTTTTGCAAAGTTACGTATTTTTTTTCATTTTGCTTTATCAGCATGAAACTAAATAATTTCATTATAGTCTTAAACCAATTTCTTTCATTTTTGTTCATTAATAAGCTCATTTTTGAAAAAAGGGTGTAATTTTACAGTGTGAAAAGAACGAATTTTATACAAGCATTTCATCAATTGTCTTTGGTTTTAGATCAATTAGGTGAAAACAAAGAATGGCCAGGTTTTGAAATTGGAATTACAGAAAATGAATACAATGATATTCAGGTAGTTATTTATAAACAATTTCATTACAACGGTTGGTTTACCAAAGAATCCGTTCGAAATTCGTTAAAAGCTTGGGGCGATTTATTAAAGAAAGACAAGCTTGAATCTTGGCTAAGTGCTTATTCTTTCACTGAAAATCCAAAGCGTGTTGGAGTCATCATGGCTGGAAATATTCCCTTAGTTGGAATGCATGATTTTGTTTCAGTTGTTTTAAGTGGTAATAAAGCTGTCATCAAATTAAGTTCAGACGATAAAACTTTATTGCCCGCTTTAATTTCGATTTTGTTGCAATTTGACCCTGAATTAAAAAATTACATTGAAATTTCTCCTTATAAATTAGGTGAAATCGACGCTATAATTGCTACAGGAAGCAACAATTCACTCAACTATTTTGAATCTTATTTTGGAAAATATCCGCACATTTTTAGAAAAAACAGAACTTCTTTGGCTGTTTTAACAGGAAATGAGACCAAAGAAGAACTGGAAGAATTAGGAAAAGATATCTTTACTTATTTTGGTTTAGGTTGCAGAAATGTCAGCAAAATTTTTATTCCAAAAGACTTTGATTTGAACCGCTTTTTTGAAGCCATTTATCCTTACCACGAAATCGTAAATCATCATAAATATGCCAATAATTACGATTATAACAAGGCAATATATTTAATGAATTTACAAGAGATTTTGGATAATCACTTCGTATTATTGCGTGAATCTGATGAATTATTTTCTCCATTAGCGATGCTTTTTTATCAGCGATATGAAGACATTTCTGAAGTTGAAAATTTCATTCAAGCAAACGAAGAAAATATTCAATGTATCGTGGGTCAAAATTTTATTCCTTTTGGAGAAGCGCAAGCACCTAAATTGAATGATTACGCGGATGGTGTAGATACGATGAAGTGGTTGAATTCGATTAGCTAATTAATAATCATTCTTCCAAAAAGTCCATGTCACGGTTATGCGTTTCTGGAATTGAAATTGTAGAATAAATTCCAATCGCAAAACTGATAACTCCTACCAAAACCGCGGCAAAAATTACGCCGATATCCACTTTCGAATAATCGAATAATAAGGTCATTAAAACTACAGTTCCACGTACCATATTTGGAATAGTAGTGGCAGCCGTAGAACGAATATTTGTCCCGAATTGTTCAGCACCGACTGTTACAAACATTGCCCAATATCCAGTTCCTAAACCCAGCCAAACGCAATAAAAATAATACATTCCAGCAGTTTTGTATGGAAAAAACAACATCAAAGAAACACCAACCAAGGTGAAATACATCATATATAAAATGGCTTTTTTGCGCGATTTTAAATAGTGACTAATGAATCCACTTAAGAAATCTCCTGCAGAAATACCTATATACGCCCACATTATGGCCATTCCTGGTTTAATTTCACCTTTGAGACCCAAAGCTGTTCCAAATTGATTGGCGAACATGGCTAAAATTCCAATACAAAACCACGTTGGTAAGCCAATTCCGATACATTTTAAGTAGCGCGCAAAACGATCCCATGAGTTGAAAAACATCATGATACTTCCTTTTTTGACATGTTTTTTGTTCAGCAAGTCTTTGTAAACTCCTGATTCAATTACACCAACTCGCAATAACAAAAGACACAATCCCATTCCACCACCACTCCAATAAGCCACA
>JBKCGI010000237.1:0-12828 GCA_046303515.1 Flavobacteriia bacterium
GTCATGTATGCATGAATAAGGGATTTGAAGTTGTTGTTTACCAATGTGCAGATGTCGATTTTCAAGCTGACTACAGCGGTGTAAAAGTAATTGGTAAAGTTACAAATCCGAAAGACAGTCACAAAAAACAAATTAAAACTATTTTAAAAAAAGTTGAAAATAGTTTAAATAAAGATGATATCTTAATTTTTGGAACAGATGCAATAGCCTTTAAGACTAAACAATTTAAAAGGACGATTTCTATTCAACATGGTATCTCTTTTGATTTTTTATCTTACCATGCACATCCAAAATTGTTAAGTAATAATTTTATAGCAACTTCATATAAAATTTTACTTTGTTACAGAAATTTAATGCGCTTTTTAATGTGCAAAAATGTAGTTTGTGTAGATTATAATTTTAAAAATTGGGTACGAACTATTATTCCTCGTTCACTTACAGAGAATGCTGTGGTAATTCCAAATTATGCAATTTTATCTAAAGAAGAAGGAGCTAATTTTAAAAATCTAGAAACTATTAAAATTTTATTTGCAAGGCGTTTCGAATCAAGGAGAGGTGTTGATATACTTATAGAAACTATTCATGAAATTTCTCAAAGGTATAAAAATGTAGAGTTTACAATATGTGGGGATGGCCCAATGAAAAATATTTTAATTGGAAAATTGAATGACTATAAAAACGTTGTCATAACAAGATATGGAATAGGTGAGTCAGAAAAATTTAATTTAGAGCATCACATTACCTTTGTTCCTACTTTTGGAAGCGAGGGAACCTCTTTTTCGCTTTTAGAAGGAATGGCTGCAGGATCAGTTCCAGTTGTCTCAAATGTAGGAGGTCTAACTAACATTGTATTGGATGGATTTAATGGCTTTATTTCAGAACCGAAGTCAAGTGAATTTGTAAAAGTAATTTCAAAATTATTAGATCATCCCGAACAACTGAAATTTATTTCAAAAAATGCGAAATCAACAATTGAACATTCCTTTTCAAAAGATAAATGGGATCAAAAGTGGATTGAATTTATAAAGAGCATTTAAATGTATCAAAACTAATTAGTCAATGATAAACATTAAACTTTTATTAAGTGTTTTAACTTTACAGCTTTGGCTTGTATATACATTTTTAAATGTTCAAAGTTTTCTTGAAGGAGGTTCTGGTAGCGTATTCTTGGCTTTATTGTTCTTTGTTAATTTTTTACTTTTGTTTTTTCAGTTTATGAGCAGGGAAACAGTTAAAATTAGAAACAGTCTGATTTTAATGATTATCTTTTTTATTTATTTTGTTTTTAAAATTAAATTTGATGGCATTTCGACTGAAGAGATTAAACAACTTACGTTTGGAACATCATCTGGCATAGTAATTAGTTTTTTGATAGGTATTTCATTTGCTATAAGTTTTCAGAACTTTTCAAAATATATTCCTGTAGGTAAATTTTTTTTTAAAGCAGGATCATATTTGATTATATTCACAACACTTTTGTATCTCCTGTTGATAGGGCTTACTTTTAAAAGTCTTGCAACCGGTTTGAGAGTTGATAAATTTCTTATTGAGGGCGATTTAAATTATCAAAGACCTGCAATTTTAATGGGTATTGCATATGTATCATATTCAGTGTATTTTTTGTATTGGATTTTTACTAAAAAGTGCTATTTTGGTAATTCAAAGTTGTTAAATGTAATCATGGGCTTATTATATGTATTAATCGCTATTTTTCAATCAATACTGTCGCAGGTAATAGGTTCAAATTCAGGTGTTTTAACGACGCTTTCAACCATGTTTATAACTATGTCAATGTTTTTGGTAATTATCCAGAAAAATTGGATTTTAAAAAATTTACATTTTAAAATTTCACCAATAATCAAAAAGGGTTTAATTGTGGTTTTATCCATTGTTTTTATAGGACTTCTTTCAATTATTTACCTAGGATCTGAAATTATAACCAATAGTAGATTGATGGGATTTGGTGGTAAAGGTCAAATGAATTCAGGAAGTTCAAGGTTAGAAAATTTTCAGAAAAATGTAGTAGATCACATTTCATACAATCCATTATTAGGAGACTTTAATGTACAGTTTTTAGCAGGAGATTCAGGAGGATATATACATAGTTTTTTAATTTCAATTCAAACTCATTTGGGAATTATAGGCTTGATTTTAATGCTAATATACCTTGTTTTTCTAGTTTTTGAAATGAAATACGCAAATAAAATTATGTTCGAAATGCATCTCAAGAAGGGTGGTTTTGCTGTTTATTTTAGCTATTTTCTTATCTTAATTTTTATTAATTTTTTTTTAATAGCTAACCTTACTACTTTTTTACATTGGATGCCCATGTGGTTTATTTTTGGATTTTTCACTTTCTCAATTAGAACAAATTAATTATGAAACGTATACTAATAATAACTTCAATATTACCAATATCGAATGTAAATAGTAAACAAAATGAAAACGATATCATTTTGAGAACTGAAAATAATTTAATTCAATATAAAAAAGATGTGCTAATAGAATATATTTTTATTCAGCCTAGATCTACTTTCTTACTTTCTCTATTAAACAGAAAGTGGAAAGAATATTATCAGATGCAAAAAAAATCTGAATTTGATATTAAAGGCAAGAAAATTAAAATTTTAAGTTTAATTATGTTACCAAAACAATTTCTTGGAGGCTTTTTTTTCAACTTAAGTTTTTTTTCAAAAAAAAGTAAATTAAAGAAAATTATACTCGAATTAAAGCCTGATGTAATTCATGCTCAAGATGTTTATTCAGCAGCCTTTATTGCAAGAAAACTTTCTAAAGAATTTTCAATTCCCTATATGGTAACATTGAGGTTTGGTTATACTAAACTTACTGATTTAGTTAAAAAAAATATTTCATATGCAAAAACCTTAGTAGCTATTACTCCTGCTCAAATAAAAAGGACAAGGTTAATAACCACCAAAGAAGTACACTTAATTCCTCATGGTGTAGAGCCTCAGTTTTATAATAGAAAAAACATCTTAAATATCACATCACCTATTAAATTAGTATTTGTAGGAAGAATTATAAAGATAAAGAATATAGAAATTATTATAAATTCAATTCTTGATATTGGTAGAAATTTGTTTGTCTTCGATATTTATGGGGACGGAGATCAATTTGAAAATTTGGAAAAATTAATTATAAACAAAGGTTTGCAAAATGAAATTAAATTAAAGGGAAAAATTTCACACGAAAAGGTTTCTGAGATCTTACCAATGTATGATTTATTTGTGATGCCTAGTTTTCCTGAAACATTTGGAAGAGTTTACTTAGAAGCAATGGCTTCAAGTTTGCCTGTTATTGCAGCCAAAAACACAGGGATAGATGGTTTTATTGAAGATGGTCGAGAAGGATTTCTCGTAGATGTTAGTTCAGGAGATGAACTCACTGAAAGGTTCAAATTTATTTTAGATTCACCGGATATATTGGTTGAAATGTCAAATAATGCATTTAATTTTGCTCAAAAATACAGCTGGAAAAAGATAATTGATATTCTTGATGATGCATATTTTAATGTAATCAATGAAGTTAATAATTAAAATGTAATAGGTTTCATGGGAAATAAAATTTTACATATTTGTAATGATTGGCTTGGATCTGTAGTTTATGAAAATCAATACAAAGAGTTGTGTCGTCTTGGACATGAACAAATCATTTTTCATCCCTTAAGGCATCCTTCGAAAATTGAGGCTAAAATCCAAAATTTTTGTTTACCTAATGTGCAAGTAATTTATTCAAGAAAATTAAAAACTTATCATAAAATTTTATTCAAAAGTAAAATAAAATTTTTAATAGAAGATTTGAATAATATTGATGTAAAAAGTATTGATGTTACAATTGCAACAACTCTATTTAGTGATGGAGCTGTTGCTTATGAATTATGGCTAAAACAAAAAATACCCTATATAATAAACGTTAGACACACAGATGTAAGCTATTTTCTAAAATACAGGAAAGATTTGATAAATTTGGCAACTAAAATACTTAAAAATGCCACAAAAATTATTTTTATTAGTGAAGCTATCAAAAATAATTTTTATAATTCGTTTTTTTTCTCCAATTTTCTCCAACAATTTAAAAGTAAGTCTTTGGTTTTGCCAAATGGGGTTGATCAATTTTGGTTAAATAAAATCAATTCTAATATACCGATTATTGAGAATAAATTCATGTTTATTGGAAAATTTGATAAAAATAAAAATATTATTAATACAATTCTTGCGTTAAAAAAAATAAAAATAAAATATCCAGACATTACTTTTGATATGATAGGAGGCAAAGGGAATTTGCATAAACAGGTAATAAAATTGATTGAAAATTTAGATTGGTGCTATTTCCATGGAGAAATTTCAAATAAGGATGAATTATTAAAAGTACTAAGGAAAAATAAGTTCCTAATTATGCCTTCAATTCACGAAACATTTGGATTAGTATATATTGAAGCCTTAACACAGGGACTTCCAGTGCTTTACACAAAGAAGCAAGGGATTGATGGGTTATTTGAATGTTATATTGGTGAATCATCTGGCACTGATGTTAATTCGATTTATCAAGCTTGTATAAAATTAATTCAAAATCAAAATTTGTTTAATGTGGAAAAAATTGATTTTGAAAAATTTGATTGGAATGTCAACGCTAAAATAATCTCAAATATTGTAAGATATGAAGTTTAAAATATTTATTTTTATTTATTTTTTTATGTTTCTTTTATTGGAGTCTTTAACCAATACTAGTGCAGATAAATCTAAATTTAAAAAAAAAACAGTGACTTGGAATCAGTATAAAAATGATATTGAATATTCTGATTCCATGGTCAGAAATGATTTTGGAAATATTTACGGATGGAATTCCAAACGTGCAACAATAGTGGATAGTTTTTTGAGAATTACGTTAGCACCAAATGCGCTCTCTGCAGCAAGTGGTATTGTTAGTAGTGTAAATATCAAAGAAGGTGATTTCTATCAGTTGAAATATGATATTAGGTTTGATAAAGATTTTGATTGGGGTAGAGGAGGGAAGGTTGGTTTTGGTTTTCAAGTTGGAGAAACAAGAGCAGGCGGCGTTTCTGGTGATGATGGTCAAGGAGGTACTTTTAGATTGGCTTGGTATAAAGATAATGATGAAAGGGTGTATTTTAGGCCGTATTTATACCATAAAGATCAAAATGGAAAATACGGCAGTGATTTTGGTTTAACCTACCCGACACAAGGTAGCTTAATTAAAAACAAAACCTACAAAATAATAATGAAAATTAAAAATAATTCCTCAGGGAAAAAGAATGGGCGTGCAATAATTACCATCGATGGTGATAAATTTGTTGATATACCTATTAGATGGACTGATTGTGAAGACAAAAAGAAAATCCATAGATTATTATTCCATACTTTTCGGGGTGGCAACCAAAAACATTGGATGTCTTCGAAAGAGTCTTTTGTATATTATGATAATTTTGAGCTTAAAAGATTAAGAAAGTAAAATAGATTTATAAACATTTAATAATATGAATCAACTAAATAATTAATTATGAAAAAAATAACAATTATTGCAGGGGCAAGACCCAATTTTATGAAAATTGCTCCAATAATTCATGAAATTTTAAGGGTTCAAGGTTTAGGGCAAAAATTGGAGTATAGATTGATTCACACTGGTCAACATTATGACTCAAAAATGTCTGGTGATTTTTTTAATGATTTAAATATCCCTGCACCAAATTTAAATTTAGAATCAGGTGGTGGATCCCAGTCTGAGCAAACTGGAAGTATTATGGTGAATTTTGAAAAGGAACTATTGAATTTCCCAGCGGATTTAGTTTTAGTAGTTGGTGATGTTACTTCAACTATGGCTTGTGCGATTGTTGCGCAAAAACTCCATACTAAAGTAGCACATGTAGAAGCTGGAATCAGATCAAATGATTGGTCTATGCCAGAAGAGATAAATCGCTTGGTTACAGATTCCATTACGAATTATTTTTTTACAACATCAGAAATTGCGAATGAAAATCTTAAAAAAAGTGGAGTAAGTTCTGACAAAATATTTTTTGTTGGTAATACAATGATTGATACATTGGTAAAATTTAGACCTGTTTTTAAAAAACCCACTTTGTGGGATGAATTAAATCTAGTGGAGAAAAATTTTGTTATTATCACTCTTCATCGACCTGCAAATGTAGATGAAGAATCTAGTTTAAAGGAACTTTTAAATGAAATTATTAAATGCACTGGTGAAATGCAATTGATATTCCCTGTGCATCCAAGAACAGCACAAATATTAAAAAACCTAGGTGTAAAAGATGAAAGAATGCATTTTACGGAGCCTATGGGCTATTTAGAGTTTAATTATTTGGTAGAAAGGGCAAAAATTGTAATTACTGATTCAGGCGGAATCACTGAAGAAACAACTGTTATGGGTGTGCCGTGCATGACACTTAGAGACTCAACAGAGCGACCAGAAACAGTTACACAAGGCACCAATTTGCTAATTGGAACAAATCCTCGTGCTATAAAGCCAGCTATGGATATACTTATGTCAGGTAATTGGAAAAAAGGTAGTATACCAAAACTGTGGGATGGGAGAACAGCCTCTCGAATTGTAGAAACTATTCTTTCATTAGAATTTTAAATAATGACTTATGAAAATTCTTTTTTTAACCGATAATTTTCCACCTGAAGTTAATGCTCCAGCCAACAGAACATTTGAGCATTGTCAAGAGTGGGTAAAAGATGGTGCTGATGTTACAGTTATTACTTGTGCTCCAAATTTTCCAAAAGGAAAAATTTATCCTGGATATAAAAATAAATTTTATTCAAAAGAAGAAATAGAAGGAATCAAAGTTATTCGTGTTTGGACTTATATCACAGCCAACGAAGGTTTCGTAAAACGTATTTTGGATTATCTTAGCTTTGCATTTATGTCTTTTTGCTTTTGCTTGTTTCGTAAAACTGATTTAATTGTTGCAACTTCTCCCCAGTTTTTTACGGCTGTTTCAGGATGGATGTTAGGCTTTTTTAAACGGAAAAAATGGGTGATGGAAGTACGAGATTTGTGGCCTGAATCAATTGTAGCTGTGGGAGCTATGAAAAATAAAACAATGTTGAGATTTTTTGAAGCTTTAGAAAAACGACTTTATAAATCTGCATATAAAATTGTTGTTGTTACAGATAGCTTCAAAGAAAAAATAACCGAAAAGGGAATAGATGCAAATAAAATTTCAGTTTTTAAAAATGGAGTTTTATTGGATAATTATTTCCCCGCACCTAAAAACACTGATTTACTCCAGAAGCATAATATTAATGATAAATTTATCTTTGCATATATTGGCACGCATGGAATGGCACATGCATTAGATTTTATTCTTGATTCCGTGAAAGAAATTAAAGATACATATACTGAAATTGTATTTATTTTTATGGGTGATGGAGCAAAAAAAAATGATTTAAAAATTAAAGCAAAGAATAATAATTTGACAAATGTATTATTTTTGGATTCTGTTTCTAAGAAGGAAGTAATTGATTATCTTAATTTAATGGATGTGGCTTTGGTCAATTTGAAGAAAAGTGACACTTTTAAAACTGTAATACCTTCAAAAATATTTGAGGCCGCTGCTGTTCAGAAACCTATTTTATTAGGTTTAGAAGGAGAGACTAAAGGAATAATTCAAAGCTATAATGCAGGGTTATGTTTTGAACCTGAAAATAAAGAAGAATTTATAAATTCAGTAATTCGCTTTTATGAAGATCAAAATTTTTATCAATTATGCCAAAAGGGATGTTCTGAGTTGGCAATTGATTTTGATAGAAAAAAAATTGCAATTAAAATGTTAGATGAGATAACAAAATAATAATTAGGTAAATAATATTTTATGACAAATAAAAGAAATAGATTACTAACTAAAACATCTCAGTATATCAAGGTTTTTCTTTTGATACTGGATTTTCTTGTTTTAAATTTTTCATTTGTCTTATCGCTTTTCATAATTTTGAATGAATTTTCTTTGGTAGCAAATAGAAGTATTTACTCCTTGGTAGTTTTTGCTAATTTAATATGGATTTTATTGATTGGAGTTTTTAGTGCATATAAAATAATGCGAATAGAACCAATTGAAAGGATAATTTCTAGAACTATTAAAATGATTTTAAGCGAAATCGCTATTTTGTTTTTAGTGGTGATGACCTTAGAATTAAGTTCCACTCCAAAATTATTTGTTCTAGTTTTTTCAGTTTTATTTTTATTTGCCAATACTTCATTTAAAATTATAGCGTTATTCGCTCTACGTTATTTGAGAAAGCAAGGTTTGAATAATAAAAATGTGGTTATTGTTGGTGTAAATAAAAACGGATTAGAACTTGAAAGAATTTTAAAAAAGGAAATTTCTTTTGGGTATAAAGTTTTAGGTTTTTTTAGTGTTGATGATGAAAGTAATTATAGTAGTTCAAGAGTGATTGGTCATATTGATGAAATTTTTGATTATTTGGAAAAAAATGATGTAGACGAGGTTTACTTTGCTTCAACGATTTATTCAGAGAAAAAAACAAAAGAATTAATTGTTTTTTGTGAAAAAAATTTCATAAGATTTAAAATAATCCCTAATTTCAAGCAATATACACTTAATAGGCACGTAAATATAGACTTCTATGACGATCTTCCAATTTTGATATTAAGAAAGGAACCCTTAGAAAATCTATTCAATAAATCTATTAAACGACTTTTTGATGTTACTTTTGCTGTCCTTGCTATCTTACTTATTATGCCATGGTTGTTCCCAATAGTTTTTGTTGTTCAATTATTGACATCAAAAGGCCCAATTTTCTTTGTCCAATTGCGGTCAGGTCAAGATAATAAAATTTTTAAGTGTTTAAAGTTTAGAACAATGACTGTGAATGATTTGTCTGATAAAATAGGGACGCAAGATAATGACCCCCGAATTACCAAATTCGGTAAAATTTTAAGGAAAACAAGAATTGATGAATTACCACAGTTTTTCAATGTACTTTTGGGTCAGATGTCTGTTGTAGGTCCAAGGCCTCATATGCTAAGTCACACGGAAGAATATTCTCAATTGATAGATCAGTTTTTAGTTAGGCAATATGTTAAGCCGGGTATTACGGGTTGGGCTCAAACAACAGGATATATAGATGAATCTAGAAAACTGCAAGAAATGCAAGACAAGGTGAAAAATGACATCTATTATATTGAAAACTGGTCCTTCATGTTGGATATGAAAATCATATTTTTAACGATATATAACGCATTTAAAGGGGATAAAAATGCAAAATAGGAAAAAAAAGTAAAAATAATTTGCACATTTAAATTTATTAGTTACCTTTGTCCCGTAATTTAAGAAAAAAGTAATATGAAAAAGATTTTATTAGTGTCAGGTTTAGTATTAGGCGCATCAGCGTTTGGTCAATCTGTATTTAACAAAATGTCTGTAGATTTTGGATATGGAGTTAATAAAGCGTTGTCAGGTCCTGTTATGGGTGCAGCGGTTAGCAAGCAATTTGCACATATTGATTTAGGTGTTCGTTATATGGCGAACAACAGATGGGGTTTATATGGTGGACTAGTGCATGAAGGTTACAATACTACTATTGCAGACGTTGATTATAAGACAACCTCTATCGGTATTAAATTAGAAGGTATTTTAAGTTTTAGAAATACATTAGATTTCAATCAGTTTGTTAAGAATTTTGGTGCTTTTGGTCATGCTGGGCCAAGTATGGTTTTAAATTCAGGTAAGGCTTCTGATGGTGTTGTTACTCATAAGCTTGATAAACTTGCTGGTTGGACAACTGGTTTGACACTTCAGTATAAGGCAAGCTCTAAGTTGTCAGTTAAAGGTGATGTTTCCTTTGTTGCATATTTGCAGGGGGATAGATCTTTAGATTTGCAAAAGACACAGTGGATTGGTTTGTCTAATGGATTTGATGGAACGACAGGGTTTATGACGATTGGTGCTAGTTACTATCTAGGTTCAGCACCTGAGCACGCTGATTGGACTCCAACTAACTATGGGGATGCTGAGGCAATGGCTGCTTTGAAAGCTAAAATTGAAAAAGCTGAAAAAGACATGATGGATGATGATAAAGATGGTGTTCCAAACTATTTAGATCAGGAGCCAGGTACTGCAGCAGGTGCAACTGTTGATACAAAAGGAAAAACTGTTAAAGTTGTGAAAGTTGTAGATATGGATGGTGACGGAGTTTTAGATGTTGATGATTTCTGTCCAACAATTAAAGGTGTTTCTTCTGCAAACGGATGTCCTGATGCTGATGGAGATAATGTTTATGACTTTGTTGACAAATGTAAAAACGCTGCAGGTTTAGCAATCGATGGTGGTTGTCCAGTGATCTCTAAAGAAACTAAAGAGAGATTGAAGGCTGCTGAAGGTATTCAATTTGATAACGGTAAAGCTACAATTGTTAAAAAATCTCTTGCAAATTTAGATAACGTTGCTAAAATTATGTTGGCTAACCCTGCTTACAACTTGATGATCAATGGTCATACAGATAACGTAGGTGATCCTGCTAAAAACTTGAAATTGTCTGAAGACAGAACAAAAGCAGTTAAAGCTTACTTAATGGGTAAAGGTGTTGCTGAAAACAGAATGACAGCTACAGGTTACGGTGATACACAACCAAAAGCTTCTAATGCTACAGCTAAAGGTAAAGCTGCTAACAGAAGAGTTGAGTTTATCATTAAGTTCCAAGAATAAGAAATAAAATAACTTAAGTTATAGAAAAGAGTTCCAAGCATTTGGAACTCTTTTTTATTTTATAGTATTTTAAAAAGCATTTTATTACCTTTGCACAAAATTATTCAATGTCTGATATTCGATACAATCAAAGAGGTGTTTCCGCTGGAAAAGAAGAGGTTCATCAAGCAATTAAAAAAATTGATAAAGGATTATTTCCACAAGCGTTTTGTAAGATAATTCCTGATTATTTGACAAATGATGATGATTATTGTGTTGTTATGCATGCTGATGGTGCAGGAACAAAATCTTCATTGGCATATATGTATTGGAAAGAAACAGGTGATGTTTCAGTATGGAAGGGCATTGCGCAAGATGCTCTTATAATGAATATTGATGACTTGTTGTGTGTAGGAGCTACAGATAATATTTTATTATCCTCAACAATTGGTAGAAATAAGAATTTAATTACAGGTGAGGTTATCTCAGAAATTATTAACGGAACTGAAGAGTTATTAGAAGAACTAAGGAATAATGGTATAGGTATTCAATCAACTGGTGGGGAAACTGCTGATGTAGGAGATTTGGTTCGGACTATAATTGTCGATTCAACTGTTGTATGCAGAATGAAGCGCTCAGATGTCATTAACAACGCAAACATTATAGCTGGTGATGTTATTGTGGGCTTAGCTTCTTATGGTCAGGCAAGTTATGAGCCTGAATACAATGGTGGTATGGGGAGTAATGGATTAACCTCAGCTAGACATGATGTTTTTGATAAATATTTAGCTGAAAAATACCCTGAAAGCTACGACTCAAAAGTTCCAGAAGAATTGGTTTATATCGGAAGTAAAAAACTAACTGATTCCGTAATTGATTCTCCTATAAATGCTGGGAAATTAGTACTATCACCTACAAGAACTTATGCGCCAATTATCAAAAAGATGTTGGAAGCTTATAGAAATGACATTCATGGAATGGTACATTGTAGTGGTGGTGCCCAAACTAAAGTCCTTCATTTTGTAGATAATTTACACATAATAAAAGATAACTTATTTGCAACACCTCCACTTTTTAAATTAATTCAAGAGGAATCAAGTACAGATTGGAAAGAGATGTATAAAGTGTTCAATATGGGTCATAGAATGGAATTATATGTTCCGGAAGAAATTGCAAATGAATTAATTGCGATATCAGAGTCTTTTAATGTTGAGGCGCAAATAATTGGAAGAGTTGAAGCATTTGATGGAAAAAAAGTTAGTATCATTTCTGAGCATGGCTCTTTTGAATATTAATTTTCTTTAAAATAATAGATTAAGTAAATCCATATGCAAGATATATTAAAAAAATTAGAAGCAATCAATTACCGTTTTATTGAGGTTGGTACTCTAATAGTGGATCCTGATATTATTTCAGATATGGATCGTTATGTGAAATTAAGCAAGGAATATAGAGATTTAGAAGAAATTGTAGGTGTTTACAAGAAATATAAAGATGTTCTTGATAACATTAAAAACACAAGAGATTTATTGACAGTCGAACAGGATCCAGAAATGCGAGAAATGGCAAAAATGGAATTGGACGATTTAGAGAATAAGCGTCCAGATTTGGAGGAGCAAATAAAGTTTCTGTTGATACCTAAAGACCCAGAGGATAACAAAAATGCTATTATGGAGTTGCGTGCTGGTACTGGGGGTGATGAAGCTTGTATTTTTGTGGAAGATTGTTTTAGAATGTACACTTTATATTTTAAGACAATAGGCTGGTCTTATGAAATTTTGAATTCGCAAGAAGGTGGAACGAAAGGGATTAAGGAGATTTCACTTGAAATAAAAGGTGACGGAATTTATGGTAATTTGAAGTTTGAATCTGGAGTACATCGTGTGCAACGTGTACCTGAAACGGAATCTCAAGGTCGTGTGCATACTTCAGCAATTACTATTGCAGTTTTACCAGAAGCCGAAGAGGTAGATTTCGAATTGGATATGGGTGATGTTAGAAAAGATACTTTTAGAGCATCTGGTGCTGGAGGTCAGCATATTAATAAAACTGAGTCTGCTATTCGTTTAACACATATTCCAACAGGTACTGTTGTGGAATGTCAAGATGGAAGATCCCAACAC
>JBKCGI010000238.1:0-3250 GCA_046303515.1 Flavobacteriia bacterium
GACCAAAATTGGTTGCTATGGATACAATGAATTTCTGGATGGACATCGCAATGGATGATTTGAAAGAAACTTTAAAAGTGGTTGATTTATTGATCGTAAACGATGAAGAAGCACGTCAACTTTCAGGAGTAAGTTCTTTGATGAAAGCGTCCAAAATCATTCGTGAAATGGGACCAAAATACTTGATTATCAAAAAAGGTGAGCACGGAGCTTTATTGTTTCATGGGAATAATGTTTTCTGCGCACCAGGTTTACCATTGGAAGAAGTTTTCGACCCAACAGGAGCTGGAGATACTTTTGCAGGAGGATTTATGGGTTATTTAGCTGCTTCAGGAGATATTTCTTTCGACAATATGAAACGTGCTGTAATTGCTGGTTCAGCTTTAGCATCTTTCTGTGTTGAGAAATTTGGAACAGAGAAATTGACACAAATCAACCAAAATGATTTAGAAAACCGCATTCAACAATTTGTAGCTTTAGCAAATTTTGAAATGACTATGCAAGTAGGATAATACCTTATTAATAATGGAAAAAACAGCATTTCTTGAACGATTAAAAGAATTAACAGCTAACGAAGAAATCCTTAGTGTTAGTTCTGAAATCAACGAACTTAAATCAAAATTTCAAGATTTTTTAACAGAAGAAGAACGCAAGCGTCAAATAGCATTGCTAGACTCTTCGACAGGCTCAGAGCCTCAAATTGAAGGAGAAAATGAAGAAGTTTTAATTGAAACAGATGCAATTCGTGAAGAATTTTTTAACGTGTACAATGCGTATCGCGAGAAAAAAACATCTTTAGTCTCTTCTCAAAAATTGGAGCAAGAAGCAAATTTGCGTTTGAAGAAAAAGTTAATTGAGCGTTTGAGAAATTTGATTACCGAAGAAGAAAATATCGGTGTTGCTGTTTCTACCTACAAAGAAATTCACGAAGAATGGAAAAATATTGGCGATATTCCAAGAGACAAACGCCAAGACGTTCAAAATGAATATTCTAAATTATTGGAATCTTTCTTTTTTAACTTGAAGATTTACAGAGAGTTAAAAGAGCATGATTTGAAACGAAATTCGCAATTAAAAAACGAAATCGTTCAAAAAATTCAAGAACTTTCAACTTTAGATTCGATCAAAGAAGTGGAGTCTCGCATCAAAGCTTTACAAAACGAATTTGATGAAATTGGCCCAGTTGTAAATGAAGAATGGGAACAAATTAAAGCGGCTTACTGGGATGCAGTTAAAGCTGTTTACGCTCGTATTCACGAATTTTATGAAGGTAAACGTGAAGAATTGAAACAAAATATTGAGAAAAAAGCTGCTTTGTTAGAGGAAGTAACTGCTTTCATACAAGTTTCAAAAGAAATTTCTTCTATAAAAGAATGGGAAGAAAACACACAAAAGTTGTTGGAATACCAAAACAAGTGGAAAGAAATTGGATTTGGTTCTAAAAAAGAAAACGAAGAATTGTGGATTGCTTTTAGAGCAGTTTGCAACGAGTTTTTCGAAAAGAAAAAAGTATTCTTTGACGGTTTAAAAGAAGGTCAAAACAAAATTGCGGATGCTAAAAAGAAATTAATCGAACGAGCACATGCTTTGAAAACTTCCACAGAATGGAAAGATACGAGTATGGCTTTGATTAAATTGCAGCAAGATTGGAAAAATTTAGGTCATGCTGGGCAAAAATTAGAACAACAGTTGTGGAAAGATTTCCGTGGTGCTTGCGATTCATTCTTCAATAACAAACAAAAACATTTCGAAGAAGCTGATAAGCAAAATGAAGTAAATTTGACAATCAAATTGGATCTTATTTCTAAAATTGAAAATTACGTTTCAGGAGAAGATAAAAAACAAATTTTAGCAGATTTACGAGATTTTTCTGCAGCTTTTAATGCCGTTGGAAAAGTTCCAATGAAAGAAAAAGATAATGTTTACAATGCTTATAAAAAAGCGATTGATGGACATTATTCTAAGTTGAAGTTAGAAGGAGAAGAAAAAGAAAAAGCATTTTTCCAAGCGAAAATGGATTCGATGAAAGCCAATCCAAATGCTGAAAAAATGATTGATAAAGAAAGAAGAGATTTGCAACAACAAATTGCAAACTTGAAACAAGAAATCAATCAATTTGAAAATAATTTAGGTTTCTTCGCTAATTCTAAAGGAGCGGATGCCTTGAAAAAAGAAGTGGAGAACAAAATCGCTTTTGCAAAACGTAAAATCGAAGAAAATCAACGCAAAATAAAAATGCTCGTTCATGAATAAATTCATCAATATTTTATTGTTATTGATTTTGTTTCCTGCAATTGCCACGGCGATAATCATTGGATTCGATATTCCGGTAGATTTCTTGAAATTTTCTGGAGCCAATATGCCTTATAAACTTCAGATTTTTGCTGGGTTTGCAGCCTTGATTTTTGTGATTGGAGGCAGACGCTCCATTCGTCGTTGGATGGGTTTGCGTATGGTGAATCAAATTTCAAGATTTAAATGGAATGCGCCAATGGCTAAAAATCGTTACAGACAAAGTGTTTTGTATTTGATTTTAGAAGCTGTTTTGCATCTTGCCGTTGCTTATGCTTTATATGTGTTAACGCCGAGTACTTGGCCAGTGGTACTTGTTTTATGTGTATTGGCCTTGGACCATTTATTTTTTGCTTTTTTAGCAACTCAAAAGCAATTGTTCCGTGTAGGAATTACCTCAAAAGCCTTGTTGGTGGCAGACAGAGATTTGAAAGCAGTTTATTTTTCAGGATTAAGAAAAGTGGATAAGCATCAGCAAAGTTTGTTTTTCGATTACGTAAAAGATTTCCAAATTGCCTTTCCTTCTGATTGTATTTCCGAAAGCGATAGAGAAACTTTTAAAGCAGTTTTAGCGGATAATTTGGATAGAGATAGGGTTTTCTTCTCAGAGAGTTTTAAGCAGTTTTAGAGTCGATTAAAAGGTGTATGAGTTACAATTACACTTTTAAAAAAATATCCATCTTAAGTTATTAAGGGTACGTTGAAATTACGTACCCCTCTAGTTTAAAGAAAATAAAATTTATTTTTTAACAATTTTGACAGGTTCATATTCATCAATGTGCACTAAATATACACCTGATGGGTTTGATGAAAGGTCAATTTGAATAGATTCTTCCCGTGTGATTTGCTGTTGAATTATCTTCCCCATTAAATCTGTAACAATAATATTTTTTTCTGTGCGATGTTTTAATCCACCAATTCCAAAGATACCATCAGTTGGGTTTGGTAAGGCAATAAA
>JBKCGI010000239.1:0-7544 GCA_046303515.1 Flavobacteriia bacterium
AAAATGGCTAAAAATGTCCAATTATAAACGCCTTTAAATAATTTTTTCTTTTCCATTTTTTACTTTTTAAGGGATTTGATAACCGTCAAGGCTGAAAAAATAAAAATGCCAATTACACTCAAAAAGTAGATGATATCGCTCGAATCGACAACTCCTCTTTTGATTGAATCATAATGGTAACTGATGCCACAATATTTGATGATATAATCAAAATCGCCCATCAAATTAAAGGAACCCAACAAGGTTAAACCGTCGTAAATGACCCAAGATAAAAACATGGCGATGATGAAAGCTACGATTTGACTGTTAGTGATTGAACTCGCAAATAAGCCAATCGCTACAAAAACTGCTCCCAATAAAATCAATCCCAAGTAGGACGTAATCGTTGCTCCGTGGTCGAAAGCTGTTCCGTCATCCAAGGCAATTGTGGTCATGGAATAATAAAAAACCAAGGTTGGAATCAGGGTAATTACCACCAAAGTAACCCCTGCAAAATACTTTGCCAACAAGATTTGTAAGTCTGAAATGGGTCTGGTAAACAACAACTCAATTGTGCCCGTTCTGCGTTCTTCCGCAATGGAGCGCATCGTTATGGCTGGAATTAAAATCAAGAAAATTAAAGGCGCCATGTTGAAGAAAGGAATTAAATCGGCTTCTGAACCTTCTAATAAATTGGTGTTGTAAGAAATCACCCAGTGAAATAATCCTGATGTTATCAAAAAAATCAGAATAAAGGTGTAACCAATAACTGAACTTAAAAAACTGCGAATTTCTTTAAAATACAATGCTTTCATTGTCGAATATCAATTTCGTTATAAAACAGCACCAAAAGTACAAATAAAAATTTGAATGTATTTTGTGGATGGTTTAAAATGCAAGAATCATTGCCTAAACAGTAATTTTAGGTCTAAAAAAGCTTGTTTATTGCCCGTCAACTAGTTTTGGATTTTTCTTCTTACCAAAACCTAGCTCTAAACCAACACCCAACCAAGCGTATTTTTTAAACTGATCCCAATCGGAATAGAGATTGGTGCCGAGAGATATTTTGGTGGCGAGGGAGAATTTGTCGGATTGTTGATAGCGCAAACAATAAAAAAGGGCTATATTTGATGATGAAAAGAAAAAATTTCGAGGTAAATCATTATTGTTTAAGGAATTAAAAAATGAATTTTTATCTCCATCGAATCTATCATGGGTGTTCGAATAATAATAAGTTGAAATGTAATTTTCGTAAAAATAAATTTCATTATTAATTCCAATAGAACTATGAAAATTTGAATTTGAGGAAAAAGTATGGTAAATAGTATTAACAAGACCTAAAGAATTCGATTTACTTATTAAATCTAAATCTGTGCTAATAAATTCATAGTCGCAACCTTGTTGATAACAGTTTTCTGTGTAGTATCCTTTTATTTTGTGTTCCACAATGTGTTTTGTGTTTTTAAATGTCAAACCAAGATCCCAAGATATGGATGCTTTTTCAAGCATTTTTTTTGTTACCTGGAACGTATTGGTTTGGCTCTTTACATTATCATATAACATTATATATTCTTGAGCTTCAGATGTGTAAGGTTTATAAAAATCTATATTTCTAAAATATCCAATTTTCAGCTGAGCAAAGCAACTAGCTGAAAAACAAACCATTATTATCAATAATTTTCGCATATCATTTTACTTTATAAAAAAAATCAGCTCCGGTAGTATCCTGTATAAAATTGTTTTCAGTATAACCGAAAGCAATCCAAGTAGTATCTGCATTTTTTTGTTTATAAATTGTAACACTTCCCAATAAATTGTTTTTCTTTGTAGAACGTAGAAACCTTTGATTAAATATACGGCCTTCTACTAGAAAATCATAATTGTTTATATCGATATTATTTACTGTAAATCTTTTACCTCTACCAGTTGAAAAATACATTTCAACCTTGCCAGAAGAACTGATATTAAGTTTTTTTGAATTATCTTCCTTTTTGACAGGTAACCAAGTGCCAACTAGTTCTTTAAACTCTGGTTTTTCTAGTATTGACGAATCTGTTTTTTCACAAGAAAAGAAAAAACAGACTACGGTAATAAATATGTACTTTTTCATAATTTGACAATTTTATCATTCAAGATGAATTTTTAGTTTATTGACAAAAATCATTTCCTTTTCAAAAACGAAAAGTAATCAAAAAAGTTGGAATTAATTCTCTTTTTTCTATATTTACAATCCCGATGAAGGAAACCAAATTCATAGAACAGAACAAGGAAAAGTGGAATCGCTTTGAGAAACTCTCTGAAAGTCAGACAAAAGACCCAGAAGAGTTGAGTTCTTTGTATATGGATATTTCCGACGATTTGAGTTACGCACAAACCTTTTACAAACGAAGAACTGTGCGTGTTTACTTGAATCAATTAGCGCAACGGGTGTATACAGGTTTACACATTCAGAAAGGCGAATCCTTTAAAAAAGTCTTACAAGTTTGGAAGGTTTCCTTGCCTTTGGAGATTTACCGTGCACGAAAAAACTTACTGTTTGCCTTAATTGTTTTTTTAGTTTGGGCAGCTTTGGGTGCGGTATCAACACATTTTGACCCAGATTTTGCGAAGTTGGTTTTGAGTGACGGTTATGTTGAAATGACCAAAGAAAACATTGCCAATGGGAAACCTTTGGATGTGTACAATGTGCTCAATCAAGAAGGACAATCCAACATGGGAATGTTTATTGATATCACCACAAATAACTTACGGGTAGCTTTTTTGTGTTTTATTTTCGGGATATTTTTCACTATTGGTTCACATATTTTGTTGTTTCAAAATGCGGTCATGGTTGGCACTTTCCAATATTGGTTTGCTACAAAAGGTTTGTTGCTGACCTCTTTTTTAGGAATTTGGATTCACGGAGCATTTGAGATTTCGGCAATTGTTTTGGCCGCTGGTGCTGGAATAACGATGGGAAATGGTTGGCTTTTTCCGAAGAATTATACCCGTATGCAAAGTTTACAGTTGTCGGCAAAACGTGGTTTAAAAATCATGTTGAGTTTGGTTCCATTTATCATCATTGCAGGATTTTTAGAAAGTTATGTCACCGCCAATTACCAAGTTTTACCCGAATGGTCGAAATGGGTTTTGATTTCCCTTTCCTTTGGGATTATTTTGTTTTACTATGTGATTTATCCGACCATTGTAGCCCGAAAATATCCCGAATTGGTTCACGCTGAGGAAGTTGTAAATGTTTTCCCGAACACCAAATTCGACTTATTTAAAATCAGAACTTTAGGTGAAATTATTTCGGATTCTTTTCGTTTTTACAGACTGAATTTTACCAAATTCGCCAAAGCAAACTTGATTTATGTGGCACCAATTGTGGCAGTTTTGGTTTATTTTCAAAACATAAACCATGCAGATTTGATGCTGACAAATCACTTTTACGATTGGTCCAAACAATTGGAAATCATGATGGGATTTGGCTACGAAAATGGTCAAGATATTTTGGTAAATTTCCTCTGGACAATTGTTGTGGCTGGAATGTTTTTGTCCATATCTTATTGTTTTGCGACTTTGGACGAAAAATTTTCGCACAAAGCATTTTTAAAATTCGCAGTAGCTAAGTTTTTAGGCATTTGGCTCGGTACAATTTTGGTTTTTTACTTCATTTCCTATCCGCGTTGGATGTGGTATTTTTTGATTTTATTCGTTATTCCTTTATTTTTTCTGCAAGCTCCCGTTTTTGGAATTGTGAAGGGAACTTTTGGCGAAAGATTCAGTAAATCTTGGTCATACAGCACTAAATCCTACGGAAATTCCTTGTTGACAATCATGTTGTTTATTGTGATTTTAGGTTTATTTATGCAACCAATTGCTTTTGTGGGAAGTATCCACGATGGATCTTTTTTGAAAGAACCACCTATTCCAGATTTATTGGATATGGCCTGTAGTTTTATCCGAAACATTGCCTATAAAATGGAGTGGGATGCTTGGTTTTTGAGCAATATTTTCAGACAAGTTGTCTACATTTCCTTTGCTTTATTTGTTGTTCCTCTGTGGATTATTTCCATGCATTTCATTACTTATAATGAATATGAAAAACAAAGCGCTTTGGGTTTAAGAAAGGCTTTTGAATTGTTCGGAAAACGAAGTCGTGTAAAAGAAAATGATGCTGATTATGAATAAGTTATTTTTAGTCATATTGCTCTCATTTTCAGGGATTGTTTTAGCGCAAAGCAAAAAACCTACGCCAAGTTTGGAATATTTTCAGCGCAAATACAAATACGTTAAAAATCGTTCGTACAAAGGACCGTCAGAAAAATACACAAGTCCAGCTTCCATGGACGAAAGCGAAGAAAATTATCCACAATCGAATTCTTCCTCGAGTTCAAATGGCGGAAAAATGGAATATTCGCCTGAAGAATTAGAACGCTTAAGAGAAGAAAAACAACAACGCCAACAAAACGGTTCTCCATCAAATAATGGTGGAAATGGTGGCAGTGGTCCAGGTGCTGGAAGTGGCGGAGGAAACGGAAAAGGTGGAGGCAGTAAACCTGTCGATCCAAAAATGGGTCAGCCCAAACCAATAGAATTTGATCCACCAGATGTTAATATTGACATTCCAGATATGGATGTTCCAAATATCGACGGACCGAATATTTCTGCTAGTTTTTGGAAATGGTTTCTCATTGTTTTAGGTTCGGTTGCCTTGATTTTTTTGATTTATTATATTTTCAGAAATTACAAACCGAGCAATCGTAAAGTGAAGTCGGAAGGTTCATTTGCAGATTGGAATCCAGAAACGATTAGCAAAACCGAATTGGAATTGCGCCTCGAAAAAGCCATGTTGGAAAACGATTACCGTGAATGTGTGCGAATTTACTTCACCTTTATTTTAAAAGAAATGATTCGTTTGCGTTACATTTCCTGGAAAAAAGATTTGACCAATTTTGATTATTTGTTGCAAGCCAGTGCGAAGCAAAATTACCATCTTTTTGAGGAAAGTGTGCGCATCTACGATTTGGTTTGGTACGGAGAATACGACATTACCTTGGACGATTACAAATCAGTCGAAAGACATTTGGATGCACATTATAAACTGTTAAATCAAACAAATGCCTAGACGCGTCATTCTATATATCGGTATTGGAATAGCATTGTTTACAGCTTTGTTGTTGTATTTGTTGCAGGATAGTCCGCAGATTAACCCTTTCAAATCTAAAAAGCAGCCAAAGGTTGAAAATGTATTCGACAGTTGGGAAGAAAGTTATAAAATTGAGGAAGGTAACGCAACAGGGATTTCCCTTTTTAACGAATTATTAGAGTACAAAACCAAAAAAGCAAGTACTTTAATTGAGCATGAATTGAAAGCGGCAGATTTATCGGATAGCAATACCACGTATATTTTTGTTGGAAATCAATTTCAACTTAAAACGGAGGAATTTGATTCCATCATGAATGAGGTGCACAAAGGAGCAAATTTATTCATAGCCTACAAAGATATTTCGAGTAACCTATTTACCTATTTTTTCAACCAATCAGGTTTTTGTTGGGACTACGATGAAGATGTTTCCGTAACTGCGGATTCTATTTACAGCCTGTCAGCAGTTTATCAAGGAGATACAGTTGCCAATCAGTGGAATTTTTACAATTTCAATCACATCAAAGAAGGAATAAACCCCGATATTGAATACGTTTATTCGTTGAGTGAAATTTACGATTACAGTAATTTTTTAGACTTTGGAATTGGAGCGGGTCACGTGTATTTGCATAGCAATCCTGAATTGTTTCAAAATTATCAATTGTTGAGCCCAAATGGATTTCATTACAGTCAATATGTAGTTGATATAATTCCAGAAAATCATCAAATTAAATGGTTAGAATTGGGTCGTTTTGAGAATGATGGTTCCAATTTGAATGGTGATTCTGACGAAAACGGCGAGCAAGATAATAGTTTGTTGCAGTTTATTTTCAACAACAAAGCTTTGACTGTTGCCTTGTTGTTAACTTTATTGGGAATCATCTTATTCTTAATTTTCCGCACAAAACGTTCACAACCGCTAGTTCCATATATTGCTGAGAAAGGAAATCAATCTTTGGCATTTGCTGAAACGGTAAAAGAAATTTATTACAAAAAACAAACGCCACATAGTATTTTACTTGTCATGAAAAAGAATTTTTATGTGGCCGTTCAAAAGCAATTTTTCGTTGATATTTCGAAAGAACACCGCGATTTAGAGTTGAAAGCCCTGTCTGAAAAAACAGGAATGAAAATGGAGGATTTAAAGGAATTCTTGAAAAAATTGGAATGCAAAAGAGAGATATTGATTGATTACGCTTACTTGGAAGAAGTTTCAGATTTACAACAAAAATTCTATCACCAAACAGGAATCATCAAAGATCGTGTGAAAAATAAAATTGCAGCTAAATCTAAAGTGTTTAACCGTAAAATTATTTTACCGATTGGTTTGATTGTGATCGGAATAGCCAATATTTTGTTCGCCTTTTATTTGCTGCATAAATCCGAAGGAATCGGAATTTCCTTGTGGCCAGTTGGAATTTTAATTATTGCTTTTGGAATTCGCTTGTATCGTTTACCTTTGATGAAATTGGAAAACAACACCTTAACTTTTTATCCTATTTTTGGTAAAAGTTCAAGCATTCTATTGAGCGATATCGAACATGTTGTTTTAAATCAAAATAGAACCGTATTTATCACTTCAAAAGATGAAAAATACAGTGTAAATCATACAGAATTAAGTGTTTATGACAAGCACGCATACGAACAATTTATTTTCCCATTTTTAAATAAAAGTTTATGATAAACGATGAAAATATAAACGAAGGAGCAGAAGCACAAAACAATGATGCTTACTTGCCGAAAGAAAATTTGGAAACACCACAAGAAAGTCCTGAGTCAGCACCTGTTGAAACGCCAGCAAGTCATTACGGATTTGAGCGTCAAAATCAAGAGTTAATTTGGGTGGCTCAAAAAGTCAATCAAGTAAGAGGAGAATTGCGCAAATTCATCATTGGTCAAGAACAAATGGTTGAATTGTTGATGACAGGAATTTTTTGCAACGGACATGTTTTGTTGGAAGGAGTTCCAGGAGTGGCAAAAACCTTATCTGCAAAAGTGATGGCGAAAGCTTTGGCAATAGATTTTTCGCGTATTCAGTTTACACCAGATTTGATGCCTTCAGACGTATTGGGAACTTCGGTTTTCAACATGAAAGATTCGTCTTTTACCTTCAAAAAAGGACCAATTTTCAGCAACATCGTTCTAATTGATGAGATTAACCGTGCGCCAGCAAAAACGCAAGCAGCTTTGTTTGAGGTAATGGAAGAAAGACAAATTACCTATGACGGAACGCAATATGCGATGGAATTTCCGTTTTTGGTTGTTGCGACAATGAATCCAATCGAACAAGAAGGAACTTATTCTTTACCTGAAGCGCAGTTGGATAGATTTTTGTTTAAAATCAAAGTGAAACATCCAGATTTAGATCAGGAAACGGACATTTTGCGTCGATATAAAAACAACATTAAAGCAACTAGTTTTGATGCCATTTCACCAG
>JBKCGI010000240.1:0-8032 GCA_046303515.1 Flavobacteriia bacterium
TTTAATTTTGAAATCTCTTTCTAAGGTTCTTTTGGCAATTATTCCTGAGGTTCCAGCTCCATAAATCAATACATTTTCATTTTCAGTAATTTTTTCTTTAATGGATTCTAAGAAAACAAATTTCACACCAAACCTAAAAATTATAAGAGAAAAGAATGAGATGAAAAATTCCATTACTAAAACAGAACTTGGAAAAAGATAATAATTGTCTACAAAATAATAACGTAATAAACCAAAAATGGTAAATAAAATTGAAGAGGTTAAACTTGCGTAAAAAAATCGTTTTATATCAGAAAGTGAAGTATGCCTAATTAAACTTTTATGAATTTTGAAAAGATAAAAGACTGCAATTTTTAGAGTAATGTAAATTAAAATTGATTTTGAAAGAATTTCCCATTCAGTTTTAATGAGAGATTTATCGGCTTTTAAGTCAAATCGAATTAAATATGCAAGTCCTAGGGAAAACAAATTGATTCCTAAATCAATGAAAATAATTGTCCACCTTGGGATAGTTCGATTAAATAAAAACATGAGCAAATTTAGTAAAAATCGATGAATTTAAATCCTTTTTTTAATTGAGCGTAAAAAATTAAACCAAAGTGGTGCTTTGTTCCAATGATATGAAAAGTATTCCTGATCCTCTCCACCTATTGAAATATAGAAGCGTCTAATAGATTCGATGTTGGAACCACCAAAGTCTACTTTTTTGTTATTTTTTGTTGCATATTCTATAAGATAATTCATAGCCATATACATACCTCCCAAATTTCGCGAGTCAGCATTACAAGCTCCAGTTATGTAAGTAATTTTATCCTTTCCTTCGAAGAAAAGTAATCCGCCATCCAATTCTGTATTTACATTAAAAATCCCAAGTGATATTAATTTATTTTGAAAATCAAGTTCTTTAATAAAGTTACTGAGTCGATCTTGGTTATCTGAAGTTAACTCTTTAACTTTTTGACTCAATTCTGCATAAATAATTTTTAATACTTTAGAGAAATCTGCTTCTTTAATTGTAAAATTACTTTCAGTTGCTTTTTTGAGCATTCTTTTTGAAAGTGTATTTTGTTTTAAACTTGGATTGTAGGTTTGAAATACTTTTTTTACACATACTAAACCGGATTTTATTTCGCTTTCAAGATTTAAGTCTCCAATTTTGAAGTCTTTTTGGATTTGGTTTAAGATTTCTACTTTTTCTTTTTCTGACAGATTAATCATTTCAGCGCATCTACCTAAGAAAGGCGGGTAAAGAATTTTGATTCCCATTGTTTGATTGAAACAAACAGCCAGACCTTTTGTGTAATTTTCGTCTACATAAGCACCCCAATTTTTGGCAACAGCATCTAAAAAGTAGGAGTAAGAGAAATAATTCGAATTTTGAATCAACTCATCCCATTTTTTTTTGTTAAGTTCGTTGCTTTGAATGAAACGCATAGTGTATTTTATGCGAAAGTAATTTTTTTAATTTGAAAAACCACTAAATGAAAGAAATTGAGCGTAAATTTTTGGTAAACGAGGAAAAATGGAACAAAATCCAGAAGCCAAAACCAATCTATATTAAGCAAGGATATATTTCTAAATCTGAAAATGGAGTTGTCAGGGTAAGAATAAAAGGAGAAAAAGCCTTTTTGACAATTAAAAGTGCAAATTTTGGAATTGAACGCCATGAATTCGAATATGAAATTCCAGTTTTCGAAGCGGAAAAAATGTTCGAATTGTTTTGTGAAAAATTCATCGAAAAAAACAGGTATGAATTTTCATTTGATGGGAAAATTTGGGAAATAGATGAATTTATTGAGCCAAAACAAACCTTTATTTTAGCAGAAATTGAATTAACTTCGGAGGTGGAAATCTTCTTAAAGCCTGAATGGCTTGAAAATGAGGTGAGTAAAGATAAAATGTATTTTAATTCAAATTTGCTTTAGGGGTAAAATTTGTTTTATTTGTCTATCTTAATGCTAAGTTAATCTGCTTTTTCGATGGTACGTCGGAAAAAAACATTAACTTTGCGACTTTAAATTGATTTAAAAAAAATGAAAAGTATTCTTAAAATTAACTTGCAACTACTAATAATTCTTTTTTTTAGTTTTTATACATCTGATTTATTTTCACAAATTTTGACTCCTGCTGGAATTAAAAATATGCAAGTACAGTATTTAACTAATAGCCAAGTTTTGAATATAAAATCTGAAATGGACAGACAAAATATGTCTATTTCAATGTTGGAGAATCTATCCATTGAAAATGGCATGTCAGCTTCTGATTTCGCTACACTTAAAAGCCGTTTGGATGCAATAAGTCCTACTTCAACTGATCAATCTAATATTGAAAAAGGAACACCTGTTTCGGATAAACCAATTGAATTAGATAAAGCTTCAGCTATTGAAAAATCTGACATTTTCGGTGCAGAGATTTTTAATAATGCTACATTAAGTTTTGAGCCAAATGCAAATATGGCTACACCAGCAAATTATATTCTGGGTACTGGTGATGAATTGCAAATTGTTATTTACGGAATGCAAGAATTTTCTTCACAAGCAGTAGTTTCTAAGGAAGGTAAAATTACTATTCCTATTGTGGGGCAAGTTTTTGTTAATGGTTTAACTTTTGATGCAGCTCGAACACAAATTAAAAAAGCATGCGGCAAAATTTACACCTCCTTAAATTCAGGTCAGTCAAATCTTTCTGTATCTCTTTCTAAAATTAGAACTATTAAGGTTACTATTATTGGCTCAAAAAGACCAGGTAATTATTCAGTTTCTTCCCTTTCAACGGTATTTAATGCACTTCATATAGCTGGTGGTCCAGATGCAAATGGTTCATATCGAAAAATTGAATTAATTAGAAACAATAAAGTTATACGCATAATAGATATCTATAAGTTTTTAACATTAGGCGATCAAGCTGATAATATTAATTTGTTGGAAAATGATGTGATTCGAATTCCCATATATGAAAATAGAGTAAAGATTGATGGGAATGTCAAAAGAGCTGGGATTTTCGAATTGCTTCCTAGTGAGTCTTTCAAAGATTTGATGACTTATTGTGGCGGTTTTGATGAAGCAGCTTATCGTAAAAATATAAAATTAATTCAAAATTCAGAGAATGGAATAAGAATTTTAGATTTAACAGCAGATTTGTATAATTCTTATATACCTAATTCAGGTGACATATTTAGGGTGTCTAAATTGTTAAACAGGTATGAAAATAAAGTTTCTGTAAAAGGATCCGTTTTGAGACCTGATGAATACGAATTTAAAGAAGGATTGACAATAGGTAGTTTAATTATGAAAGCAGAAGGTTTAACCGAGGATGCATTTAAGAATAGAGCTCAACTTATAAGAGAAAAGGAAGATTTAACAAAAGAAATAGTTAATATAGATTTAACTAAAAGCAACATGGATTTTAAATTAAGAAAAAATGATGAATTAGTAATTTTTTCAATTTTTGACTTATCTCATGTGAAAAATGTTTCAATTGATGGATATGTTAAAAATCCTGGAACCTATCCTTACATACAAAATTTAACATTATACGATGTAATTATTCAAGCAGGTGGATTTTTAGAAGGTTCTTCTAAAGTGGTTGAAATCTCATCCTTAATAATAAAAGATGACGCAATTAAAAATCAAAAAGAAAACTCTATTGTAAAAGTAATTGAAATAGATACTTTGCTTTTAGATCAATCTAAAAATATTTTGTTAAATCCTTTTGATGTTGTTCAGATAAGACGTAAACCAGTGTATGAAACTCAGAAATCAGTTTTTATAGACGGACCAGTAGTTTATCCCGGTTCCTATGTCGTTTCAAACAAAGCAGAAAGATTTTATGATATATTGAATAGAGCTGGAGGATTAAAAGTTGATGCAAATGTCAATGCTATTTCAATATTGAGAAATGGAAAAATGATTCCTATAAATTACAAAAAAGTAATCTCTAGACCAAATTCAAACTCAAATATTTTCATGAAACCTGGCGATCAGATAACGATTAAAAAGCTTGATAATATAGTTTCTGTTGCTGGGCAAGTGTATTTAAATACAGAAGTGCCTTTTATTAAAGGTAAAAGCGTTAAATATTATGTTAGCTCTGTTGGTGGGTTTAGTGAAAATGCAGATAAAAGCAGAATTTATATTGTGAAAGCGAATGGCTTAGCAAAATCAACGAAGAATTTTTTGTTTTTTAGAAGTCATCCTCGAATTGAACCAGGTGCGCAAGTTTTTGTACCCGTTAAGGTAGAAAAGGTTAAAAATAATAAGTTGACTACAGCTGAACTTTCAATTGTTGGTTCTGCGATTGCATCTTTAACTACCACGGTTATTGCAATTATTACCTTAACAAAATAATATGAAAGGTATAATTCTTGCAGGAGGTTCAGGTACACGTTTGTATCCCATTACAAAAGGGGTATCTAAGCAATTGTTGCCAATTTACGATAAGCCGATGGTTTATTATCCACTTTCTGTTTTATTATTGGCTGGAATAAAAGATGTTTTAATAATTTCTACCCCAGATGACTTACCGAATTTTAAAAAATTATTGGGCGATGGTTCAGATTGGGGAATAAAATTATCATATAAGGTTCAACCATCTCCCGACGGATTAGCCCAAGCTTTTATCTTAGGAGAAGAATTTATTGGAAAAGACAATGTATGTTTGGTTTTAGGAGATAATATTTTTTATGGTCATGGGTTAACGGATTTGTTAAAAAAATCAGTTGACCGTTTAGAAAATGACAATAAATCAACTATTTTTGGGTATTCCGTTTCAGATCCTGAAAGGTATGGAGTGGCGGAGTTTGATGAGTTGGGGAAGGTAATCTCAATAGAAGAAAAACCGGAAAAACCAAAATCAAATTATGCTGTAATTGGTTTATATTTTTACACGAACGATGTAATTGAAATTGCTAAAAATTTAAAACCTTCAAACCGCGGTGAATTAGAAATTACTGCTGTTAACGAGGAATTTTTAAAAAGAGGAGAGTTAGCGGTTGAACTAATGGGTAGAGGTTTTGCTTGGTTGGATACGGGAACTCACGAATCACTTTTGGAGGCGGGTACATTCATTCAAACTATTGAAAATAGACAAGGCTTAAAAGTAGCTTGTATCGAAGAAATTGTATATGATTTGGGTTATATTTCAAAAGAAAAACTAGAAGGTCTTGCTAAGCCCTTGTCAAAATCTTCGTATGGAAAATATTTACAAAAAATAGTTCAAAAAAATTGATACTGACTAATACAAATATCGACAAATTAGTAGTGATTGAACCTAAGGTTTATGGTGATAGTCGTGGTTATTTTTTTGAATCTTACAACAACGAAAAGTTTATCGAAAATGGTCTTGAATTTAATTTTATTCAAGATAACGAGGCTAAATCCACAAAGGGTGTACTTAGAGGTTTACATTTTCAAAATCCTCCATTTGCGCAAACCAAGTTAATTCGAGTTATCAAAGGTGAAATTTTAGATGTTGTTATTGATTTAAGAATTAGTTCCAAAACGTATGGAAAGTCATTTTCAATTATCTTAAATGATGAAAACAAAAAACAATTACTTGTTCCTAAAGGATTTGCGCATGGGTACATTGTTCTAAGTGAAGAAGCAATTGTTTCTTACAAAGTTGATGAAAAATATCTTCCAGAAACGGAAGGAGGCATAATTTGGAATGATCACTATTTAAATATTGATTGGAAATTGAATCATTCTGAAATTAAACTTTCAGCTAAAGATAAAGAAATGAGGTCGTTTAACGAATTTAAATCTCCTTTTAAATGAATAATATATTAGTAACAGGAGGAGCGGGGTTTATAGGGTCAAATTTTGTACCTTATTTTATTGAGAAATACGAAAATTATAATTTAATCGTACTTGATAAATTGACCTATGCAGGTTCTTTAGATAATTTGAAGGAAGTCTTAAATCACCCAAGGTTTACTTTTGTTAAAGGTGATATTTGTGATAAAGATTTAGTGAATGATTTATTTGAAAAATTTATGTTTCAAGGCGTAATTCACTTTGCTGCAGAATCCCATGTCGATAATTCGATTTCAGGACCAGAGGCTTTTATTCGAACAAATGTTGTTGGTACTTTTAATTTAATTGAGGCTGCAAGAAAATTGTGGATGAACGCACCAAATGAAGTAAAAGAAGATTTTCAATATGCAAGATTTCATCATATTTCTACTGATGAGGTTTTTGGCTCACTTGGAGAAACAGGATATTT
This sequence comes from Flavobacteriia bacterium, assembly GCA_046303515.1. Taxonomy (GTDB): domain Bacteria; phylum Bacteroidota; class Bacteroidia; order Flavobacteriales_D; family Crocinitomicaceae; genus M2408. The sequence continues at coordinate 6,223 of JBKCGI010000240.1, forward strand.
CACAGAAGAAACACCATATGCTCCTAATAGCCCTTACAGTGCGTCCAAAGCATCCAGTGATATGTTGGTGAGAAGTTATTTTCATACTTTTGGTTTAAATGTTGTTACCACAAATTGTTCGAACAACTATGGGCCAAAACAACATGCTGAGAAATTAATTCCTACAATTATTAGAAGAGCATTATCAGAAGAGCAAATACCTATTTATGGTGATGGAAAAAATGTAAGGGATTGGTTGTATGTTTTGGATCATTGTAAAGCTGTTGATTTGGTTTTTCATAAGGGGAATCCTGGCGAAACTTACAATATAGGTGGTAATACGGAAAAAACTAATCTAGAAATAGTAAACACTATTTGTGAAATTTTAGATTCAAATAGCCCCAGAGAGAATAAAATATCTTATAAGGAATTAATTGCTTTTGTTGAAGATCGAGCTGGTCATGATCGAAGATATGCAATTGATTCTGCAAAAATAGAGGATGAATTGAGCTGGAAAAGAACAGTGAATTTTGAAAATGGTATAGAAATAACGATTAAAGAATATAAAAATTAAGAAAAATGATTGATGTTAAAAAATTAGAGGATTCTAAAATTGCAATTATTGGATTGGGATATGTAGGTTTACCTTTGGCAGTAGAGTTATCAAAAAAATTTAAAGTTTTAGGTTTTGATATTTCGAAAGAACGTGTTGAGGAATTGAAAAAAGGAAATGATTTCACATTAGAAGTGTCAGAAAATGACTTGAAAGATGTTCTTAAGAATGGCTTGGCTTTATCTTATGAAAAAAACGAATTAGAATCATGTAACATATATATTGTAACAGTCCCAACACCAATTAATATCCATAAAGCACCGGACTTAACTCCTCTAATTTTAGCAAGTGAAATGATTGGTAAAACATTGACAAAGGGAGATGTTGTCATTTATGAATCAACTACATATCCAGGTTGTACGGAAGAAGATTGTGTACCTGTTTTAGAAAAACATTCAGGTTTAAAGTTTAATCAAGACTTTTATTGTGGTTATTCACCAGAAAGAATTAATCCAGGGGATAAGATCAATACCTTAACAAAAATTAAAAAAGTTACTTCAGGATCTACTCCTGAGGTAGCTAACTACGTTGATAGTATGTATAGTTCAATAATAACAGCTGGTACATTCAAAGCATCATCAATTAAAGTTGCTGAAGCTTCGAAAGCAATTGAAAATGCACAACGTGATGTCAATATTTCATTTGTTAATGAATTATCTTTAATATTTGACAGGGTAGGTATTGACACACATGAAGTGTTAGAGGCTGCTGGAACAAAATGGAATTTTTTAAAATATAAGCCAGGATTAGTTGGTGGACATTGTATTGGCGTTGACCCATATTACTTGGCACATAAGGCAGAAGAATTAGGTTATCATCCTGCAGTAATTTTATCTGGACGTCGTGTGAATGATAATATGGGTATGTTTGTCGCAAATAAGGTGGTGAAATTATTGATAAAAAAAGGAAAAACAGTAATGGGTAGTAAGGCATTGATTTTAGGTTTTACTTTTAAAGAAAATTGTCCCGATATTAGAAATACAAGAGTTATAGATATTTATAATGAATTAGTTCAATTTGAATTAGATGTTGATATTTTTGACCCATGGGCAGATTTAAAAGAAGTTGAACATGAATATGATTTAAAATTGACCTCTAAAGAAAATTTATCGAAATACGATGCAATTATTTTGGCCGTGTCTCATGATGAATTTTTTACTATTAAATTAGATGATTTAAAATTGAATTCAAATTCGATTATATATGATACAAAAGCAT
>JBKCGI010000241.1:0-19823 GCA_046303515.1 Flavobacteriia bacterium
TCTGGAAAGGAAATGCATCGTGTTTTGAAATTCACAGATAAAAACTTAAACCTTGAAATGGCTCAATCCGGTTTTGGATCTATGGAAATGGATTTTGTGAAAGAGTAAATTCTGACAGCATGTCATTGTTTTCATCAAGGTATAATCTTTGAGAGTCAAAAAACAATGAAACACATTCGAAATACAATTTACGGTTCATCTGTTGAGGCAGTTATGTATCCATTTTTGCTGCTAGCACTAATCTGGAGTTTGTATTTGTTGGAACAATTTTATCCAAATGAATTTGTCCATTTTGGGATTTTACCTAAAAGTTTAACTGGTTTAAAAGGAATTTTGTTTTCACCTTTGATTCACAGTCCAAACGATATTTCACACATTTTAAATAACTCTTTACCAGCAGCAGTTTTGTTTGGTACATTAGTTTATTTTTATCGGTCCTTGGCAACAAGAGTATTTTTTATTTCTTGGTTTTTCACAGGTTTTGCTGTTTGGTTGTTAGCTAAAAATACAGGCAGTTATCATATCGGTTTTAGCGGTGTTATTTATGCTTTGGCGGGTTTTTTATTTACTTCTGGTACAATTCGTAAAATCAGAAACCTTCAGGGAATTTCACTTTTTGTTGTGTTTGTTTATGGAAGTATGATTTGGGGAATTTTTCCAACACAAGAGCGAATTTCTTGGGAAGGACATCTTTCAGGTCTAGTGATTGGAGTGATTTTAGCTTTTATTTATAAAAAAGAAGGACCACAAAAGCAAAAATATCAGTTTGAGATTGAAAAAGAATTGGGTATCGAACCTCCAGATTTAGAAGGGATTTGGCGTGAGAATATTCGATTAGCAGAGGAAGAAAAACTAAGACGAGAAGCTGAAGAAAACCATTATTTTAATTCAGATTTGAATGTGCTTTTTGGTGAGAGACCAAACATTCAATACGAATATAAACCTAAAGGTCAATCTAATCCACCTCAGGACGATAACGCTCCAAAATAGTTGCAGTTCCTTTAGACAGTTCGTTCCAATTGTCGAGTGGAATTTCCAAAGAAATATATTCGCAGGTTTTTAAATCGATAAATTCATCACTCAAATAAGTTGCCAAATCTGATAATCCATTATTGTGACCGATAATAAGTAAATCTTTATTTCCTAGTATCTTGTTGATGTAGGCTAAATATTGTAAATGGGAAGCAAGGTACAAATCGTCACAAAAATGTACATTCACCATTGGTAAATTGGGAGAAATCAATTCATATGTTTGGCGCGTTCGAGCACTGGAAGAGCAATGAATTTCTAATTTCTCGATTTTAGACAAGAAGTGCGACATTTGTTCTGCTTGCTTAATTCCTTTTGGAAGTAATCTTCGGTCAAAATCCTTTCCTGTAGCACTTTCCTGATTTGTTTTTGCGTGACGAAGTAAATGTAATTTCATCCTGCAAAATTACAAATTAATGAACTAGTTTAGCACTTGATAAGCAAACTTATAAAAAACTTGCTCCATCTTCACTAGAAGAAACTAAATTTCTAATGTTTGCAAATAATTCACGTCCAAATCCAAAAGTTTCTGAATTATCTTTTACGGAACATGTTCTTGCATTTACAGTTTCAAAATCCAAGCAATTTAATTCACCAGAAAAAGCATCCAAACGTAAAACATCTCCTGTTCTAATTTTAGAAATTATCCCACCATCTTTTGCTTCTGGTGTTAAATGTATAGCTGCTGGTACTTTTCCAGATGCGCCCGACATTCTTCCATCTGTTACTAAAGCGACTTTAAAACCTCTTTTCTGCAAAACGGAAAGGGTAGGAGTTAGTTGATGTAATTCTGGCATTCCATTTTGTTTTGGACCTTGGAAAGGTAAAACAGCTATAAAATCTTTATCCAACTCTCCTCGCTTGAAAGCTGCGATTAAATCTTCTTGTTCATCAAATACAACAGCAGGAGCTTCAATAATTCTATTTTCTTCTGCAACTGCAGCAACTTTTATGACAGAACGTCCGATATTTCCTTTTAGCATGATTAAACCTCCATTTGCTGAAAAAGGATTAGAGGCAGGTCTAACTATTGATTCATTCAAGCTTTCTTTTGCGCCTTCTTCCCATACGATTTCACCGTTTTTGATTTTTGGTTCTAATTTAAATTTATTTAAACCTTTACCTAAAATCGTATGTACATCTTCGTGTAATAAACCATTTTCTAACAAAGTACGAATAACAAATCCCATTCCACCTGCGGCATGAAAATGATTGACGTCAGCCGCACCATTTGGATAAACTCTTGTTAACAATGGAATCACATCTGACAAATCTGAAAAATCCTCCCAGTTAATCTTAATTCCTGCTGCGTTTGCCATCGCAATTAAATGAATAGTATGATTAGTAGAACCTCCAGTTGCTAATAATCCGATTAATCCATTGACAACTGCCTTTTCATCGTAAATATTGCAAAAAGCTTTGTCAAAGGAACGTTCTTTGGTATTCTCAGCTAAAACTTTTACAGCATAATCATTCAATAATTCACGCAATTCAGTATCTGGATTTACAAAACTAGAGCCAGGTAATTGTAATCCCATGATTTCCATCAACATCTGATTACTATTTGCAGTTCCGTAGAATGTACACGTACCAGGGGAATGATATGAATCTGATTCACCTTTCAATAATTCTGCTCTACCAATTTTTCCTTCTGCAAAATCTTGTCTAATCCTAGCTTTTTCGTCATTTGAAATACCCGATTTCATTGGGCCTCCAGGCATAAAAATTGTTGGTAAATGTCCGAACTTCAAAGAACCAATAACCAATCCTGGAATAATTTTATCGCAAATCCCTAAACATATGGTTCCATCAAACATGTTATGAGAAAGTCCAACAGCGGTTGATAGAGCGATTACATCTCGACTGAAAAGAGATAATTCCATTCCTGCTTGTCCTTGTGTAACGCCGTCACACATCGCAGGGACACCTCCGGCTACTTGAGCTACAGAATTATACTTGTGAGCAGCTTTTCTGATTTTCTCTGGATAATCTTCATAAGTTTTATGAGCTGAAAGCATATCATTATATGCCGTAATGATTCCAAAATTTGGTGTATGCATTTCTGCTAATTCACTTTTATCTTTTGGGGAACAACCTGCAAAGGCATGGGCTAAATTTCCACAATGCAATATTTCTCTTGAAAGGCCTTTTGAAAAAGCAGCTTTCATTTGCTCTAAATATAAAGATCGACTCGCTTTACTTCTCTCAATAATACGATTCGTAACGTCTGAAATAGTTTGATTTATCATTTTGTTGCGCTAAAATAAATTTCTAATTGTGTTGCATCTAAAAATTTCGCAATAGGATAATTTTCAGATTTGGCCTTGTTTAATACTTCGATTTTAGATTCCCCAACAAGCATTAAATAGATGTTGTATGAATTTATAAGTAAATTTTTATTGCATGAAATACGCTTATTAGGAAAATTTGGAGCCAAGGTACTGATTATTTGAGCACTTTCATTTCCACTCAAATCTTTTTCAGAATCAGGATCATTTGGGAATAATGATGCAGTATGACCATCTTCACCCATTCCTAAAATACTAACCGTTACTTTGTTTTTGCAAAAAGGAGCATAAGTTTTATTGCAAATTTCCAAATTGGATAATTCATTTTCCGAGTTTTGAACCATTCCGATAAAGGTTGCTTTAGAAGCAAAATTTTGCAATAAATGTGTTTTTACAAGCAATTCGTTGCTAAATTCATTATTGTTTGGAACAAAACGTTCATCTACCAAACCGATAGTAACTTTTTCCCAATGTATATCTTGCAGACTTAAAACTTGGAATAATTTTATTGGAGTAGAACCGCCTGAAACCAATAAAAAAGCTTCATTTTGTAACTCTAATGCTTGAGTCAAATCCTGTGTGATTTTTTTCGACAAGGATTGTTCTAGTTCCGTAGCAGTTGAAAACGATTTAATTTCCATAATTATCCTTTTGTAATCCAAGTATCTTCTCCCTGCATGATGTTGTCTCCTGGTCCCCAAGTTCCTGCTTCATACAAAATATTTGCTTGATTGGTTAATTTCCAATTATTTGAAATTGATTCTGTCCATTTCCAGGCAGCTTCCAATTCGTCTTGTCGCATAAATAATGTTTGATTTCCACGAATTACGTCAATAATTAATCGTTCATAAGCATCTGGAAACCTTTCTTTGAAAGAATCTATATAATCTAATTTTAAGGAGATTGGTTTGTAACGGTATCCTCCTGGCCCAGGGATTTTTGTCATTTGAACTAATTCGATACGTTCTTCTGGTTGAAGTCTAATAATTAGCTTGTTATTCGACATTTTTTCTTGAGATGGGAAGATGTTGTGCTTCACTGTTTTGAAGTTAATCACGATTTCAGAATAACGTTTTTTCATTCGTTTACCAGTTCTCAAGTAAAAAGGAATATCTTTCCATCTCCAATTGTCAACAAAGGCTTTTATTGCAACGAATGTTTCCGTTTTTGAAGCATATTTTTCGATGTCTTCAAGGTAGGAACTTACTTCATTACCATTGATGTTTCCTCTTGTATATTGACCTTTTACGGTGTCCGTCAGAACTGTTTTTTTATTAAAGAATCTTAAAGCATGAAGAACCTTCAATTTTTCATTTCTTACCTGATCAGCCTCTAGGATATGAGGTGGTTCCATGGCAACTAAACACAATAGTTGTAGCAAATGATTTTGAATCATATCAAGTAATGCTCCACTGTTGTCATAGTAGCCTGCGCGGCTTTCCACTCCTAAACTTTCGGCAACGGTAATTTGTACATTGTCAATATTTTCGCAGTTCCAAGCTTTTTCGAAAAGATTATTTGTGAAACGTAAAACCATCAAATTTTGAACTGTTTCTTTACCCAAATAATGATCAATTCGATAAATTTGGTTCTCAGAGAAAGCTAAGCTAATTCTATCATTGATTTCATTAGAAGATTCCAAGCTGTAGCCTAAAGGTTTTTCTAGAACGACCTTGCTACTTTTGTTAATCAGACCACACTTTTTTAAAGTTTGGGCAATATCTCCAAAAGCAGAGGAAGGGGTTGAGAAATAATAAACATTTTGAAAATCCGAAAATTTATTTAAAAAATTAGCAAGATCTTGGTAAGATTCCTCGGTATGTTCAGGTGCAGAAATAAGGTGAACCTTAGAGATAAACTCTTTTATTTCAGTTGTATGTTGTGCAATATTTGAAATTGAACTTGTAATAAAGTCTTCTAAGTCCTTGTGGAATTTCGAGTTATCTTGTTCTTTCGTTTTACGTGTAATAGCAACAATATTAAATGAATTAATAAATTGTCCATCCATAAATCTGTGAAATAGAGCAGGATATATCTTTCTCAATGCTAAATCTCCATCTCCACCAAAAACGATGACGTTAAATGATTCAAATTGTTCAGATTGTTTTTGTTTTTTGTTCATAATCAATTAGGTATTCAGAGGTAATAAATATACAGTTGCATTAATTACAAATGCAAATATATAAAAAAAATCTAAATGTCATACGTACACTAACTAAATTAGTGTAAAATAAATAAATACTTAATGTAAAAAGTACTAAAAGCCAAAATTATCAAACCCAGTTTCAGAAATCTCTTTGTAATTTACTTCATTAAAAGTGAAGAATTGAGAAGGCTTGTGGGGTACACCTTTTTGTTTTTCATCCAAATTAGTTAAGATATCTAATTTTAAAATTTTTCTCCTAAAATTTCTCTTATCTAATTTTTTATCTAAGATGGCTTCATATAGTTTGTGAAGTTGACCAAGAGTGAACTTTTCGGGTAATAAATTGAATCCTATAGGATGAGTTTTGATTTTATCTTTCAATTTTAGTAAAGCAGATTGCAAAATTTCCATATGGTCAAAGGCTAATTCTTTGATATCTTTTACTGCAACCCATCCAGCAGATTTTGCGAAAGAAGATGCTTGAGGGATGTAATCATCCATTTTTACTAAAGAATAATAAGCTACAGTGATAACACGAGCTTCTGGTTGCGCACGAATAGATTTTAACCATTCTTGATCGGCTTCTTTATGTATCCTGTCTGGATCACCAAAGGCACCGACTTGCTCCAGGTAGATATCTTTCAGTCCTGTTAGTTCGTTCAAAACACGGCTTGCGGCCATATCTAAATTCTCGTTATTGTAAATTAAATTCCCAGGCAGGGCAAGGCGAGTAGATTTGTTTCCACTGATTGCTCCACGGTCAATTAACAATACATTTAACTTCTCAAAGTCAAAACCAAAAATCACACAATCCGTTGATACATTTGGATTTAATTCTATGTTATTATTTTTTTGCATATTTTCTTGCATGATGCAAATTTATAAAAAACTTTTTTTATATTTGCAAAGTGTTCAAATGACACAAAGAATAATTTGAACATTTTTTTGTAAATTTACATATATTTATTTTACCATGTTTTTTATTATTGATAGTGGTTCAACAAAAAGTGAGTGGGTTTTGATTGATAAAGATCATAATCAGACTTTTTTTTCAACAATGGGATATAACCCTTATTTTCATACTGAAGATATTATTGAAGAATCTATTCGCGGAAATGCTGATATTATGAAATTTGCCGATAAAGTAGATTCCGTTTATTTTTATGGTGCTGGGTGTTCTAGTGCTGCTTTAAATGCAATTGTAGAATCTGGATTTCAAAAAGTTTTCAAGAATGCTAAGATATCTGTTGATCATGATTTAACAGCTTGTGCGTTTTCTACTTATCAAGGAAAACCATCAATTTCTTGTATCATTGGAACAGGTTCAAATTCATGTTATTTTGACGGAGATAAAATTTATGAAGAAGTTCCTGCATTAGGTTATATTTTAGGTGATGAAGGAAGTGGAAGCTATTTTGGTAAACAATTGTTATCTAATTATTTGTATAAAAAATTACCTGCACATCTTCACAAGGATTTTGTCGATGAATATAAATTGACGAAAGACATTATTGTTGATCGTGTTTATATGAAACCAAATGCGAACGTTTATTTAGCTTCTTTGTCCAAATTTATTTCGAAACATGCAGAAGAACCTTTCTTCAAACAAATGGTTTATGAAGGAATGAAAAAATTTATGGAAATACATGTGTGTTGCTATCCTAATTTTAAGGAGGTTGATACGCATTTTATTGGTTCAATTTCACATGTTTTTAAAAATGAATTGATGAAAGCGGCTGACGAATTGCATGTAAAAGTTGGTCAAATTATTCAGAAACCAATTGGTGGTTTGGTAAATTACCATTTGAATCATTTTTTTTTAGTTAAAAACCCAAATTAATCCTCCTTATATGAGAAATATTTTTTCAGCATTTGCTTTATTTGTAGCTTTAAATATAAGTGCTCAAGTAAAAATTAATACACCTGAATGGTCAAAGAATTCGACTATTTATGAGGTGAACGTAAGACAATTTACTCCTGAAGGAACATTCAAAGCTTTTCAAGCGCATTTACCTCGTTTACAAAAAATGGGGGTAGATATTTTGTGGTTGATGCCGATTAATCCAATTGGAGAAAAAAACAGAAAAGGTTCTTTGGGAAGTTATTATGCTGTAAAAGATTATAAAGCAGTAAATCCTGAGTTTGGTAGCATGGAAGATTTCAAAACTTTAGTAAAAGAAGCTCAAAAATTAGGAATGCATGTTATCATTGACTGGGTTGCAAATCATACTTCTCCAGACAATGTTTGGGTGGATCAATGTCATCAAAATTGGTATACCTTAGATTCTGCAGGACATCTGCAGCCAACTATTGGAACTGATTGGTGGGATGTAGCTGATTTGAATTACAACAATCCTGAAATGCGTGTTGAAATGATTGAATCGATGAAATTTTGGTTGAAAGAAGCCAATATTGATGGATTCAGATGCGATGTAGCAGATTGGGTTCCAGTTGATTTTTGGAATTCGGCTCGTGCTGAATTAGATAAAATTAAACCTGTTTTTATGTTGGCGGAAGCTGAAAATCCGCAACATCATATTGCTGCTTTTGATATGTCCTATGGTTGGGAATTTCACCATGTGATGAATAAAATTGCCAAAGGAGAAAAAAATGTTTCAACGATTCACGAATATTTTAAGAATCAAGCGAAGTTCCCGAAGGAAGCATACAGGATGCAATTTACTTCAAATCACGATGAAAACTCTTGGAATGGAACGGAAATGGAACGCATGGGAGATGCCCGTTTTGCTTTTGCTGTTTTAGCTGCAACAGTAAACGGAATGCCTTTGGTTTATAACGGACAAGAAGCGAGTTTATCGAAAAGGTTACGTTTTTTTGATAAAGATACCATTTCTTGGAAAAAGTTAGATTTAGAAGGATTTTACACTAAATTATTAAACTTAAATAAAAACAATCAAGCACTTTGGAATGGAACTTATGGTGGTGAATTGAAAATTATATCGGACGAAAAAGATCCAAACGTTTTTGCTTTTGTGAGAGAAAAAAATGGTCAAAAAGTGTTGTGTGTATTTAATTTATCTAAAACCAAACAAACTTTTGCCTATAATTCTGATTATACAACTGGAACATACACTGATTTGTTTAGCGGAAAAAAAGTAAGTTTAAAAATGAAAGGCACTATGAAATTGGATCCTTGGGGATACAAAGTTTATTATTTCTAATAGTTTTAAAGTCTAAAAATCCAACAATCTAATAATCGAACGATCTAAATATTTACTATGCAAAAACAAAAACTTTCTTTCTGGCAAATTTGGAACATGAGTTTCGGTTTTTTCGGAATTCAGTTTGGATTTGAATTACAAAACTCTAATGTAAGTCGAATTTTTGAAACATTAGGAGCTAATAAAGACGAAATTCCAATTTTGTGGATTGCCGCTCCAGTAACAGGTTTGATTATTCAACCTATAATTGGATATTTGAGTGATCGCACATGGCATCCATTTTGGGGTAGAAGAAGACCATTTTTCTTTATCGGAGCAATATTAGCTACTATCGCATTATTTTTCTTGCCAAATTCACCAACACTTTGGATAGCTGGAAGTATGCTGTGGATTATGGATGCTTCTATCAATATTTCAATGGAACCTTTTAGAGCATTTGTTGGCGATAAATTACCGTCCGAACAACGAACCAAGGGGTTTGCCATGCAAAGCTTCTTCATCGGTTTAGGGTCTGTAGTGGCAGCAATGTTGCCTTGGATCTTTACCAATTGGTTTGGGTTTTCGAACCAAGCGGAAGCAGGACAAATTCCAGACTCAGTGAAATGGAGTTTTTATTTGGGTGGAATTGCATTTTTCGGTTCTGTCATGTACACCGTTTTCACAACAAAAGAAATGCCTCCAGAAAACATGGAGAAATTTCAGCAAGAGAAAAAAGAAGTTACTTTTTGGAAAGGAGTGAAAGAAACATTTGGCGGAATATTTCATATGCCTAAAACGATGATTCAATTGGCTTGGGTTCAGTTTTTTACATGGTTTTCTTTATTTGCAATGTGGATTTATTCAACAAATGCCGTAACGAGTAATTTGTATGACATGAAAGTGGAGCGAGAGATAGTCAATCAAATGGAGACTTCCTTGCAAACTCAACTTAAAAGCACTGAATTAAAAATTAAAGAGAAGCAAAATTTAAAATCGCTTCAGGCTGACATTAATGAAATAAAAGAATTTAGACCAAGCGAAAATCCAACAGCCATTTCATTGAACCTAGCCAATCACTTTGCTGATTCTGCTGAAACAACTTTTACCAGTTCAGAGAAAAAACAATTTGAGCGTGTAAAACAAGAATACAACGATGGAGCGGATTGGTTGAGTATTTGTTCTTCCATAAGAAATGGTGTTGCAGCAATTTTTGCATTCATTATTCCATGGATTGCTTATAAAACAAATCGTAGAAAAACACATATGATTTGTTTATTAATAGGTGGTTTAGGTTTAATTAGTGTTGCATTTGTTCCAAGTCCTGGCTTTTTAGCCATTTCAATGGGAATGGTCGGAATTTCTTGGGCAAGTATTTTGTCGATGCCATATGCAATTTTGGCTGGTGCTTTGCCTTCCGATAGAATGGGTTATTTCATGGGAGTTTTCAACTTTTTTATAGTGATTCCACAAATTGTAGCAGCAACAATTTTAGGATTTTTAACCATGAAAGTTTTTGGAGCCAATACCATTTACACGATCATGTTTGGTGGTGCAACAATGATATTAGCAGGAATTTTGACATTAAGAGTAAAAGATGAAGATGAAAAGAGAAGTTAAAGGATTAATATTTGATTTAGACGGTGTAATTGTTTCTACTGAGCACAATCATTTTGTTGCTTGGAAAAGAACGGCTGAAGAATTAGGAATTGCCTTTACGGAAAAAGATAATGAAAAATTAAAAGGTTTAAGTAGGGTAGATTCCCTAAAAACTATTTTGGCAATGGAGAATGTTTTGATCTCTGAAGATGAATTTCAAACACTTTTGGACGATAAAAATAAATTTTATTTGGAGTCAATAACAGAATTGAACCGTTCAAATCTGCTTCCAGGAGTATTGGAATTATTAGAAAAAGCAAAAGCCGATGGTATTTTGTTGGCGGTTGGATCTTCTAGTAAAAATGCTCCTTATATCATTAAATTGTTGGAATTGAATGAGTTTTTTACAATAATTGTTGATGGAAACATGGTTTCAGACCCAAAACCACATCCAGAGGTGTTTTTAAATGCTGCCAAAGGAATGAATTTGAATCCTGCAGACTGCATCGTTTTTGAGGATGCTGAAAGTGGGGTTCAGGCTGGTCTTGCAGGTGGATTTACAACAGTTGGCGTTGGAAACCCAAATTTAAAAACCTTAGTTGAAGAATATTATACCGATTTAAGAGAATTTAATACCAAATTTTATGCGTAATTTGTTTGATATCGATGAATGGAAGATCATAGAATCTTCGTACAATCCTGCTAAACAAAAGCAAGCCGAAAGTATTTTTAGTATTGGTAACGGATCTTTTGGTCAACGTGCCAATTTCGAAGAAAAATACACAGGTCCAAGTTTACAAGGAAGTTATGTTGGTGGAGTTTATTACCCAGATAAAACACGTGTTGGCTGGTGGAAAAACGGTTATCCTGAATATTTTGCAAAAGTTTTAAATTCATGTAATTGGATTGGAATAAATATTGAAATAGATGGGGTTCAATTGGATTTGAATACCTGCGAAGTAAAAGCTTTCAAACGTGAATTAAATATGTTTGAAGGAACATTGTCTCGCTCATTTCGATGTACTTTTTCAAACGGAAAAGAAATTGAAGTGAAATCTTTGCGTTTTTGTTCCATGGAAAGAGAAGAAATTGCTGCGATTTCATATACCGTTACTCCAGTGAATTTCAGTGGTAATGTTAAGTTTACGCCATATTTGGACTGCAATGTTACAAATCATGACTCAAATTACGATGAGTTCTTTTGGACTGAAGATAGCCGAAAAGTAGGAATTAAAAAGGCAATTGTCTGCGCTAAAACTAAAAAAACAAACTTTTTAGTTGCAACTGCCATGCGTTTTTCCTTTTGGAAAGAACAAGAATTGTTGGAGATTCATCCTAATTTAGTGGAAAGAGAATTATATGTTGAAAATAATTTTGAATATTATCTAGAAAAAGGAACAAACTATACTTTGAAGAAATATGTTGCGGTTTCATCAACAATAAATCATTCAGAATTTTCTTGCGCTACAACTGCTATAAATCAAGTAACAAGAGCTTACACAGGTGGATTTGATATTTTATTAGAAGGTCATAAAAAAGCTTGGTCAAATATCTGGAAAAACGCTGATATTCAAATTGAAGGTGATTCAACAGCACAGCAAGGAATTCGATTCAATATTTTTCAATTGTATCAAACCTATACCGGAAAAAATGCTAAGTTGAACATTGGGCCTAAAGGTTTTACGGGAGAAAAATACGGTGGTGCAACGTATTGGGATACAGAAGCTTATTGCATACCTTTTTATCTAAAAACTGCAGACCCGAGTATCACAAAACAATTGTTGATTTACAGACATAACCATTTACAAAGAGCAATCGAAAATGCTGAAAAACTTGGCTTTAAGGATGGTGCGGCTTTGTATCCAATGGTTACAATGAATGGTGAAGAATGTCACAACGAATGGGAAATTACCTTTGAAGAAATTCATAGAAATGGAGCAATTGCCTTTGGAATTTACAATTATGTTAGACATACTTTAGACGAACAATATTTAATAGATTACGGACGAGATGTTTTAGTTGGAATTGCTCGTTTTTGGGCGCAACGTTTTAATTGGTCTGAGGCAAAACAAAAATATGTGATGTTGGGTGTTACGGGTCCTAATGAATACGAAAACAACGTAAACAACAACTGGTACACAAATTATTTGGCAAAATGGTGTTTGACTTATACTTTGGAAGTGGAGGCTAAATTTGCTTCAAATTATAAAGCAATGTTGAAACCAGAAGAAATTGAAAAATGGAAACACATCATTGCCAATGTTTACGAACCTAAGATGGAAAATTCAAGGGTTTATTTGCAACAAGATGGATTTTTGGATAAAGAGCAGCTTTCTGCTTCAAACATACCCGAAAATGAGCGTCCAATTAATCAATATTGGTCTTGGGATCGTATTTTACGTTCAATTTTCATTAAACAAGCAGATGTTTTGCAAGGAATTTATTTGTTTGAAGATCAATTTGATTTAGAAACAATTAGAGATAATTTTAATTTTTACGAGCCAAAAACAGTTCATGAATCTTCGTTATCTCCTTGTGTACACTCAATTTTAGCAGCTTCGATAGGTGACAAAAAACTGGCTTATGAAATGTATTTGAGAACTTCTCGTTTGGATTTAGATGATTACAATCATGAAGCAGATGAAGGTTTACATATTACAAGTATGGCTGGAACATGGATGAGTGTGGTTGAAGGTATGGCTGGAGTTAGAATAGATGAAAATGGTCTGAGAATGAATCCTATTATTCCAGAATCGTGGAAAAGTTATACCTTTAATATTTTATTTCGCGGAAATCCTTTAAGGGTAAAAATAACAAACAATGAAGTTTTTATCACAAATCAAGGCGATCAAATCATTTTTTCAAAAATTTACGGCGAAGAAATTTCCATTAAATCGAATGAAACTATCAACCTTTCACAAAAAGATTTCGTTTAATTTAATAAATCAATGACTATGAAAAAGAATACTACTTTATTATTATTTAATCTAATTGTCGTATTGACATTAAGTTTAAAAAATAATTATTCATTTTCTCAGGTGAATAATCCAAAGCAACAAATTGTTTTACAAGCATTTTGGTGGGATTACTGGAATACCAATTATCAAAATGGTTGGGCGAATTATTTGACCGAATTGGCTCCAAGACTAAAAGAAATGGGAATTGACGCTGTTTGGATTCCACCAACTATTAAAAGTCAAACTCAGAATGGAGTTGGATATTCTCCATTTGATCATTACGATTTAGGAGATAAATTTCAAAAGGGTTTCTTGAAAACAAGAATTGGTGATAAAGATGAGTTACTTCGAATGGTTGCTGTAATGAAAGCAAACGGTATTGATGTCATTCAAGATATAGTTTTGAATCATGTTACTGGTGCAGGAACTTCAACTGGTTTAGGGGGGGCAGATGCCACAGCTATGGATGATGGATCAACACAGAAATTTAAGAATTTTCGATATGTGAGTTATGCAACTCCTTCTACACCTGATAATGCTACAAATTATTTGGCTAGAAGTGGAAGATTTCCTAAGAATTGGCAAAATTTTTATCCAAATGCCAACAACCCATGTTGTACAAATGATATTAATTCTCCTTTCTGGGGTCCAGATATTTCCTATGAAAGTGATGCATTTGGTTTAAGCGGAAATGCCACGTATAATCCTGCTCAATCGGCTGATTATATGAGAAATAATATGAGAAACTGGTTGATTTGGTATAAAAAACAAGTTGGATGGGATGGAGTAAGAATTGATGCAATCAAGCATTTCCCGAATTATGTCGCTGAAGATTATTTATGGAATTTGCAAAATAATGCAGGTTTTGCCTCTGCTGGTGATGATATGTTTGCCGTTGGTGAATGGGTTGGTGGCGCTTCTGAATTGGATGCTTGGGCCAATGCCGTTCAAAATAGAGCAGGTACTTTTGACTTTTCTTTAAGAAATGCCTTTACCGGAATAGTTGGTGGAAATGGAAATTTCGATCTTTCTACCGTTCCTGGTTATCAACAATCTAACAGATTGAGAACAGTGCCTTTTGTGAATAATCATGACACCTACAGACCTGTTTTGGATGTTAATGGAAATTATATTGGATGGAATACAGCAAGTCAATTAGGCGCACAAATTGAACCAGCTGACGGTCGATCAAGTGCCGTTTACGCAATTGCTTTGTCAGTTGATGGGGCACCAGAAGTTTTCTTTGAAGATTTGTTTAGTCTTGGGTATTTGAATAATAGATTTACACATCAACCGACAAGCGAAACAGAATTACCTACAAATAGCGATGTACAGAATTTAATTTGGTGTCACCAAAATTTACACTTCAAAGATGGTGCATATCTTGTTCGTTGGCAAGCTCCTGACGCATTAGTAATTGAAAGAGGAGGTAAGGCCCTAATTGGTATAACAGATAATTGGAATACATGGCAAAATTTAGTTGGTGTTCAAACTTCTTGGGCTGACGGAACTGTTTTATACGATTATTCTGGTGCTCATGGTACTGGTACGGCAACAGTTTATGGAGGTGGAAGAGTAGATATTAGTATCCCTCCATGTAATGGAACTGCGGCTGCAGGTAGAAAAGGATATTGCGTTTGGGCTCCACAAGGAATTGATACGAATTATGTGCGTCCATCTAAAAGAATTACCCAAGAGTGGGAAATGGATAATGATTTGGGTGATTCTCACGCTTCATCCTTAGTGCAAGGTGGAAAAACACCAAATGTTAGCACAGATTGTCGTGTAGTTGGAAGAATTTTTGCAGATCAAAATCAAATTATTAATTTAAATCTTTACCCTGAAGACAATACCAAATCAATGACTTTAGTTTTGTTAGATAAAGATTGTGTGCCACTTGACTCTGTGTCGGGATTTGGAAATTTAGCACTAAATTATACACCTAGTGTTTCATCTTGGTATACGATGCGAATCAGAAATACTACAGCAACGCAAGCAGGACAAAAATGTTGGGTTAAAGCCGAATATCAGGCACCAGCTGTTGTTCAAACCAATGTTACTAAAAATAAATGCACCTGTCAAAATACAACTACAATAAATGATGTAGAAGATTTGAATGATGCTAAAATGTTGATTTCGCCAAATCCTGTAACAAACGCCATTTTTGTTACTTTAAATAGTCCAATTGTGAAAAATAATTCGTGGAAAATTTACGATATCAATGGTAGGGAAGTTCAAAATGGAAATGCACAATTTGGTGCTATGACATTTGAAGTGAATGCCTCAGAGCTTAAAAACGGTATTTACTATTTCGAAATCTTTCAAAATGAATCTTTCATTAGACAGCGATTTGTGAAATTGTAATATTTTTAAAACAAAAAGAGAAGGGTTCACTTGTTAATTTGAGTGAACCTTTTTTATTCTAAAATAATTTGATAATCTTCAACTTCAATCACGTCACCAATAATCAATTTAGCTCTTTTGCGCGTTTCCGTTTCACCATTTCGCAAAACCATTTCCTCATCTACAATCATTTTGGCATGACCGCCAGTTTGAGCCAATCCAATGGCTTTTAAAAGTTGAATTAATTCTATGTATTCTCCTTCGATTTTGAAATTGATAATTTCCATTAATGCGTATGTTTATTAAATAATTGTTTTGCCGCTTCAAATGAACTTATTTCACCAGCTAAAACTTTTCTTTTCAATTCTTTTAAATCGAGTTTAAAATTCGTTTGATTATAGTAATGCTTCAAAATAAATTCTTTTAAAGTTTCCTCAAACCAAAATTGGTCTTGCTGTTTTCTTTTACTATTCAAATGGCCAGTTGATGAAACATGTTCCTTGAAATCAAAAAGAATTTGGACAATATTTTGCATCAAATCCTTATCAAAAACACTTGTTATGGTTGATTTAGAAACCCAGTTGTTTTCATTTGGAGGGAAAAGGTGCATAGCATTTTGATACTCCTGTTTAGCACGTTTGGCTGCTTGTAAATTATCACCGTCAGCTTTTGTTATAACCAACAAATCTGCCATTTCCATTATTCCTCGCTTGATTCCTTGCAATTCATCTCCCGCACCAGATAACATCAAAAGCATGAAAAAATCAACCATTGAATGAACGGTAGTTTCTGATTGTCCAACGCCGACTGTTTCAATTAAGATGATGTCAAATCCAGCTAATTCGCATAAATAAGTACATTCTCTAGTTTTTCGAGCAACTCCTCCCAGGGTATCACCAGCGGCAGTTGGTCTAATAAATGCATTTGGATTTAATGAAAGTTTTTCCATACGAGTTTTATCACCCAAAATACTTCCATGTGATTTTTCACTGCTTGGATCGATTGCTAAAACTGCAACTTTTTTACCTTGTTCGATTAATAAAGTTCCAAAAGTTTCTATGAAAGTACTTTTTCCAACACCAGGAACTCCAGTTATTCCAATTCGAATTGAGTTTCCTGTGAAAGCTAAACTTTTCTGAATTAATTCTTGCGCAATAACTTGATCTTCCTCTCTTGTGCTTTCAATTAAGGTGATTGCTTTTGCCAATGCGTTTATATCTCCCGATTTGATTTTTTCAAATAAAGCATTTGAATCAATGTGTTTGATTTCTTTTCTTTTCTTTAACCAATCGTTTAACTTTTGCTCGTTCATTCTGTGACTCTTAAACAAAATTAAGCTTTTTTATTGAGCTACATTCAAAATAATCAATTCTTTTTTTTAATTTCGGGCATGGTTAAAATAGGACTTCTATCAGATACACATAGTTATTTAGATCCAAAAATCTACGAATATTTTAAAGATGTAGATGAAATTTGGCATGCTGGAGATATCGGTTCTATGGATGTTTTGGATGAATTGCGAAAGTTTAAACCATTAAGAGCTGTTTTTGGAAATATTGATGATCACATTATTCGAAAAGAGGTGCCAGAATTTAATCGGTTTAGAGTTGAAGAAGTTGATGTTTTAATAACACATATTGCTGGAAAGCCTGGTAAGTATTCAACACCTGCATTTGTTGAATTAGAGAAGGAAGCGCCAAAACTATTTGTTTGTGGTCATTCACATATTCTTTTAGTACAAATGGATAAACGTTATAACATGTTGTGGATGAATCCTGGAGCTTGTGGTTTTAAAGGTTTTCATAAAGTTAAAACCATTTTGCGATTTGAGATCAATGGAGATAAAATAGAAAAGTTAGAAGCCATTGAACTTGGACCTAGAGCTTAAATATTGAGTTATCAAAATAATTCATAAATTTGAACGTTAAACTGTATATGAAATATTTTTCAATCGTATTCTTATTGATTTCTATAAATTCCCTTTCGCAGACAGGAGGAAATAATTCATTTGCTTTTTTAAATTTACCATTTAATGCACGAACTGCAGCCCTTGGTAATGATTTCATTACTTCTAAGGATGAAGACTTGAATTTGACGCTTCAAAATCCTTCCCTATATAATAGTTCGATGCACAAGCATTTTGGTTTTAATCAAGCCTTGTTGTCAAGCGGAATTAATTATGGGATGCTAACTTACGCAAAAAAAATTGATGATAAAATTACTGGTGGTTTGAATTTTCGTTACGTGACTTACGGAATAATGGATAGAAGAAATGAAGCCGGTGTATTAGAAGGTCAATTTTATGCAGGTGACTTTATTTTGGGATCCGGAATAGCAAAACAATTAAATCCACTTATTTCAGTGGGAGCAAATTTGAATTTAATATATTCCCAAATAGAAAGTCAAGCTTCCTTCGGTGCAAGTGTTGATTTGGCTGGTACTTACGAGATTAAAGAAAAGGAGTTTTTAGTTACTGCTTTGGTGAAAAATGCTGGTTATCAATTAAAAGCATACACAAAAGGAAGTCGAGCTCCTTTACCTACAGAGTTTCAATTGGCAATTGCTAAAAAAGTGAAACATGCACCTTTTCGATTCTCCTTATTGATGCATCATTTGAACCAATTTGACTTGACTTATAATGATCCAAATATAAAACCAACTGTTGATGTTTTAACAGGTGATACAATTCCTGTTAAAATTGCTGGAGTAGGAGAGAAGCTAATGAGACACTTTACCTATCAAGTTGAATTGATATTTTCTAAAAATTTTCATTTAAGAACGGCTTTTGATTATCATCTTAGGCAAGAAATGAAAGTTGCTCAAAAGCCTGGACTTGCAGGATTCTCATTTGGTGTTGGATTGAAATTTAAAAGATTTAATTTCGATTACGGAATTGTCACTTATTCATCCGCAGGTTTTAATCATTTAATTTCCTTAACTGCAAACATTGATAAATGGCGTAAGTGAATTATTTTTTTAGTTATAAACATAAAAAAGTTTATATTTTTTTGAAACTAATTAAAAAAAACTGCGTACATTAGCCCAAACCAAAAAATATAAATATGAAAAAATTATCAATTTTAGTTGGTGCTTTAACTTTGACTAGTTCATTGTTTGCACAAGATTTGACTTCAAAAAAAGGTGACAATTATTTACCAGAGCAAGGTGACTGGGCTTTGGGTATTGACGCAGTTCCTTTCTTAAATTACTTTGGAAACTTTATCGGAGGAAATGGATTAAACGCTGCTCCAAACTGGGGTTATGCAACAAACAACAATACAATTGTTGGTAAATACTTTGTTGAAGAAAAAATGGCTTACCGTGGAGCTTTAAGAATTGGATTCGGTTCTAATTCAAATTCTGTAATGGTAGCTGACAGAGCAGTAGATAATGCTGGTCTTGTTTTTCCAGGTCAAATTGCAATGAAAGAAAATAAAATGACAGAATCTTACAATGCAATCGGTTTAGCTGGTGGTCTTGAGTGGAGAAAAGGAACTACTCGTTTACAAGGTTTCTACGGTGGTGAATTAGGTTTCATGATGGCTGGAGGAAGTGAGAAATATTCTTACGGAAACGGTTTAAATGCTGACGTTAATGAGCCAGCACGTGTAGATGTTGATGCTGCTGATGATTTTGGTACAAACTTAGTGAACGACACTTGGGGTAATTCTGCTCGTGTAACTTCTGCAAAAAATTCTGCTTTTGGAATTGGATTAAGAGGTTTTATCGGAGTTGAATATTTCATCGTTCCTAAATTATCTGTAGGTGGTGAATTCGGTTGGGGATTAGGTTTCATGTCAATGAATAACTCTAACGAAACTGAATCAATTGGTGATGTTAATGGTGTTGACGTTGTTGGTACACAATCAAATGAAGGTGCAAAAGCTTCAATGTTTGGAATCGATACAGATATCAATAACTCAGTTTTTGGTAACGCAGGTCAATTGAAAATTACTTTCCATTTCTAAGAAATAAATTTTTAAATTTGAAGGCTGAATGATTTCATTCAGCCTTTTTTTATGCTTATGAAATTATTTGTATTTAGTCTGATCTTATTGAGTTTCACATATTCATCAAAACCTGATTTAGAAAGTGTTAATAAAGTATTAGACAGTTGGCATCTAGCAGCTGCAAATGCTCAATTTGAGGATTACTTTAATTTAATGGAAGAAAACTCAGTTTTTATTGGGACAGCTCCTGGAGAACGATGGATAAAGTCAGAATTTATGGTATTTTCAAAACCATATTTTGATAAGGGGAAAGCTTGGGATTTTAAAGTCAAAAAAAGAAATGTCACTTTTTC
>JBKCGI010000242.1:0-27318 GCA_046303515.1 Flavobacteriia bacterium
GATGACTCACAATGACAGTTAAATTGTTGCTATAATTGGCTTTAATTCCTTTGAGGATGATGTCCTCCGTTTCGGTGTCGACAGCACTGAGGCAATCGTCTAACAAAAGTAATTTCGGCTTGCGAATCAAAGCTCTGGCAATACTCACACGTTGTTTTTGTCCACCACTGAGGTTTACGCCTCGTTCGCCTAATAAGGTTTCGAAACCGTCATTAAACTCAACAATGTTGTGGTACACGTGAGCCGTTTTTGTAACTTCTATTAAATCCGCTTCCGAAACATTGTCGTGGTTTACACCAAATTTGATGTTGTTTCCAATTGTATCCGAAAAAAGAAAAACATCTTGAGGCACAACACCCGAAACGCTTCTAAATTCGTCTAAATTAATCGTTCTTAAATCCTTGCCGTTCACTAAAACTGCTCCCGAAGAAGGATCTATTTGGCGAGTCAACAAATTTAAGATGGAAGATTTTCCACTTCCTGTTCTACCAACAATCCCAAGGGTTTCGCCAGATTTTAAAGTGAAAGATAAGTTCCGAATGGCTTCGATATTTGAATTTTCGTAGGTGTAAGAAACATTTTCAAAACGAATTTCATCCAATTCCCCATTCGCCTCTTGTGTTGGGTTGAAAATTTCAGGTTTAATCTCTAAAAATTCATTTATTCTCGTTTGCGAAGCTGCTGCACGCTGATTGATAGAAGTTACCCAACCCACACTGGCAAAAGGCCACGTCATCATGTTTACAAAGAAAATAAAGGCTACAATGTCTCCTGGAGTGATTTGTTTTTCATAAACTAAAATTCCACCATAATAAATGGTCAATAAAATGCTCAAACCAATCAAAAATACTATAGTCGGCATAAATAAAGCATTCACCATTAATTGTTTCATGCTTTTTTCTTTAAAGTTCTCTGATGAATTTTCGAATTTTAACTGTGCTTCTCTTTCTCGCAAATAAGCCTTTATTACACGAATTCCAGAAAAAGTTTCTTGCACTATTGTTGACATCAAAGATTGCTCTTCTTGCACTTCTTTACTCAATAAATTCATTTTACTCGAAACCTTGTAAATCAAAATAGACATGATTGGCAAAGGAATCAACACAATCAAAGTCAAAGAAACATTGATGCGTAACATGGCGTAAATTGCCATTCCTGAAAGTACAACTAAATTAAAGGTGTACATCAATCCTGGACCTAAATATTGTCTCACTTGCGCAACATCTTCAGAAATACGATTCATCAAGTCACCCGTTTTATTTTTCTTATAAAAGGTAAAATTTAAGCGCTGATATTGTTCGTAAATTTCATTTTTCAAATCGTATTCAATCAAACGAGATACGATGATGATCATTTGACGCTGTAGGAACAAGAAAAATCCTTTCCCAAAGGAAAAAAGCATGTACAAACCAGCAATCTTTAAACTCAGCCAAAAAACAGTATTAAATTCATTAGTTGTCTCAACAACTTTCAAAAAATCATTCACCGCATTTTTAACTAATTTAGGCATTTCTACCCCAAAATAATTAGAAATTATGATAAATATAACTCCTAAAATTAACCTCCATTTGTATTTTAATAAATATTTGTTTAAATAACTTAAAGACTTCATCAGATATTTTTTCTATTTTTGCACTCGATTTGTTATGGACAGCATAATTTTGCACAAAAATAACAATTGAAATAGTATTTCTTAACTCTTTTATAAAAGAAATGATTGAAGTAAAAAATATCCAAGACACTAACTTGGCAGAAAATCCAGTTATTGCTCAAATGAGCAAGTTTGATCACGAACAACTTTTATTCTGTAATGACAATGCAACAGGCTTGAAAGCAATCATCGCAGTACACAACACCGTTTTAGGACCAGCACTTGGTGGAACTAGAATGTGGCAGTACAAGAATGAAATGGATGCTTTAACTGACGTTTTGCGCTTATCTCGCGGAATGACTTACAAAAATTCAATTTCAGGTTTGAATTTAGGTGGAGGAAAAGCTGTGATTATTGGTGATTCTAGAACAATGAAGTCTGAAGCAATGTTCAGAAGATTTGGTAAATTCGTTGAAAGCTTAGCTGGAAAATACATCACTGCTGAAGATGTTGGTATCGGAACAAGCGATATGGTTTGGGTAAACATGGAAACAAATAACGTTGTTGGTTTACCAGGTAAAAGTGGAGATCCTTCTCCTGTAACTGCGCAAGGGGTTTACATGGGAATGAAAGCCTGTGCAAAAGAACAATTCGGTTCGGATTCATTAGCGGGCAAAAAAGTGATGGTTCAAGGTGTTGGACACGTTGGAGAATACTTAGTTGCTTCTTTAGCGAAAGAAGGTGCCAAAATTTATATTTCAGATATTCACGAAGATACTTTAAAAAGAGTTGCATCAACTTACGGAGCTGAAGTAATCGGAATCAATGATGTTTATGATGTTGATATGGACATTTACGCTCCTTGTGCTTTGGGTGCAACGGTGAATGATGAAACTTTATCTCGTTTGAAATGTTCAATCATTGCTGGTGCTGCAAATAACCAATTAGCTATTGAAGCCGTTCACGGTGTGAAAGTGATGGAAAAAGGAATCATTTATGCTCCAGATTATGCTTTGAATGCTGGTGGAGTTATCAATTGCTATTCAGAAGTGAAAGGTTTATCAGCTGAATGGGCATTGGACAAAGCAAATGATATTTACAGTACGATTTCAAACATCGTAAAAAGATCTAAATCAGAAAATATTCCAACATACCAAATTGCAAACAAAATGGCTGAAGAGCGCATCGCAGCAATTGGAAAAGTTAAATTACCTTTATAAATCAGTAAAACTTAATAATGTTAAATCGTCGCCATTTAAGAATCAAAGTTTTACAAGCACTTTACGCTTTCTTTCAGTCGGAAGAAGATAATTTCAACCGCACAGAAAAAGAATTATTCGGTGCATTAGATCGCATCTACGATTTGTATTTGTACCTTTTACTTTCTTTCGAAGAAGTGAAAGTTGTTGCAGAACAGCAAATTGAAGACAAAAAAAATAAAAAAAGAGCCACAGAAGCTGATTTGAATCCAAATTTACGTTTCGTTGAAAATCAAGTTTTTGTGCAATTGGAGAGCAATAAACAATTGAGAAGAGCTGCCGAAGAAAGTAAAATTTCTTGGGTTGGAGATGCCAATCGTGAAATGTTCAAAAAGGTGTTCAATCAAACAAAAGAAAGCGAAGAATATTTTGCTTACATGAATAGCGAGACAAATTCTTTTGAGGAAGATTTGCAGTACGCACTTTCCTTTTTCAAAACGGATATCGCGAATTCCGAATTGGTATACCATTTCTTTGAAGAAAAAAGCATTCACTGGATGGATGATATCGATCTAGTTTGTTCGATGGTTTTGAAAACAGTGAAAACTGCAAAAGCTGATGGCATAATTGATATCCTTCCTTTGTTTAAAGATCCTGAAGATGAAATTCCTTTTGTGAAAACATTGTTGCGTAAAACAATTGCCAACGATGACGAAACAGAAAAGTTAATCGATGATTTGACAAAAAACTGGGAATTGGATCGTATTGCAAAAATGGACATTATTTTGATGAAAATGGCGATTACAGAATTCCAAGAGTTCAACAATATTCCAACAAAAGTTACTTTAAACGAATACATTGAGATTTCTAAGTTCTATTCTACTCCAAAAAGTAATGGATTTATCAACGGTATTTTAGATAATGCTATCGAAAGATTATCCAAAGAAGGGAAAATCAACAAAATCGGTAGAGGTTTAATGAATTAAATGTTTAAGATTATGAAAATATTGACTTTAATACTTGTATCTAGCTTTTTTTATGCTTGTTCAGGAAATGACACCCTCGAAATGGGGCAAAAAACATCTTTAAAAGTAAATCCAGTTTTTAATGCTGGGAAGGTATTGCACGGAGAAATGATTGACGCTTCTTTTGATGTAACTAATGATGGAGATTATCCATTGGTTATTTCAGAAGTGAAAGGTTCTTGCTCTTGTACAGTTGTAGACAAACCAGAAAAACCAATTCCTCCTGGAGAAACAGTAAAAATTAAAGCTTCAGTTAAAACTGAAAATGCAAGTGCAGGTAATTTATCTAAAGAAGTTAGGATTATTGCCAACACAGAACCAAGTCTTACAGTTTTGAAAATCAATGCTGTAGTTTACAGAAAGTAATAAAGAAAAGCACAACTTTAAAACAACAAACGTTGGTGCAGTTAATAAACAAATAAATCAAAAAATGGCAAATTTAATTCCGTTGGTTTTAATCGTAGTAGTTTTCTACTTCTTCATGATTAGACCACAAATGAAAAAACAAAAAGAGCTAAAAAATTTCAGAGCAAACTTAAAAGTTGGTGACAAAGTTGTTACAATAGGTGGCGTTCACGGAAAAATCTTAGAAATGAGAGATACAACCGTATTAATTAGTTCAGAAGGTACAAAATTATTGTTTGAAAAATCTGCAATTTCTTCTAGTGTTGCTGATCAATTGACGGCTCAGTAATTAAACCCTGTAAAAAAAGTTGTGGCGCAATGCATTACGCCACAACTTTTTTTTTGCAATTAACTTCCCGATTTGCGTTGTTTACGCATTGCCTTTTTGGCTTCTTTTTTATTGATTTTATATTCCTTTTTTGACGCTTTATACTCTTCTTTTGTTAGAATTTTAGGTGTAAAATCAATGATAACCTTTTCATTTTTAATATCTTGAATAACTTTTTCTATTATCCAATCGTCACCTTTTGGGTCGTAGGTGGCATCTAAATCTTGTTCCCAAAGCTTACCCAAATTATCATTTAATTCAGCTTTGAATCCACTTCTGTATTTTTTGATAATTTGTCTCACTGTCATTCCTGTTTCGCGGTGAATGAGTTTCATCAAGAGTTTTCCCTCTTCGATATACATATCCCGAATGACAAAATAAAAATCATCTTTTAGTTGTTTATTCTCTTCTTTGGCAACTTTTTTCTTTTTCCTTTTAGATTCTGCCTGCTCAATCTCAGCGTCCATTTCCTTGATTTTTTTAGCAGCATATAAAGCTAAAGGATAAACTTTTCTAATTCTTCTGAGTGATTGTCTGTATTTTTTTTCGAAATCCTTGTCTATTTTAATTTCTTCTAAATATTGTATTTTAATTTTGGAAGTATCTTTCACCTGTCCTTTTGATGAAAAAAGAACTGACAAAAAAAATATGCTTAAAAATAATTTCATTTAAAAAAAAATCTTAATTTAGTATTCTAATTTAGAACAATTACAAATTTATTGCCAAAATAATCAATTTCCTATGAAAAAGCTATATTTTATTTTGTTTATTGGATTAATGCTAGCCTCATGTGCATCAGAAGAAAAATGTGAAGAATGTGAAATT
The DNA here is from genome assembly GCA_046303515.1 of Flavobacteriia bacterium. Classification (GTDB taxonomy): domain Bacteria; phylum Bacteroidota; class Bacteroidia; order Flavobacteriales_D; family Crocinitomicaceae; genus M2408. The sequence goes on from JBKCGI010000242.1 coordinate 5,374, forward strand.
GAAGCAAATGATACAATACCTAAAAAAGATACAATTGCTTCGTTAGAAGATGCATTACAAGCAGATAAAACCTTAACAGTTACAAAAGAGCAAGTTGAAAATCACGAAAAAATTGTAAAAAAATATGGCGAACAATGGGATTTTTGTGCTTGTATTCATGCCAATGACTCAATAGATAAAGCTTTTAAGAAAAAATTAACTACCAAGCAAGAGGAAAAACTGATGGCTCGTTGGGAATATGTGGATGTGAAATGTAAAGAATTTTTGACAAACCCAAACACTACACCAGAAGAAAGAGCAATTCACGAGAAGAAAGTGAAAAAATGCTTGAGAAATAAATAAATTGCATAACTTTGCATCGTGCATTCAAAATTAATTTTTAAAATATTACTAATTTGCTTCAGTTTTCTGCTGATTCCAAGTAGTTATTGGCATGAATGTGAAGACACACATAAGAATTTAAAAGTTGGAATAAACGCATTTGACAATGATCATGAAGATTGTTCTATTTGTGACTTTAAATTATTTCAATTAGATAATCCTTATACCTTTGAATTATCATTTACTAAAATCAAGTTTTTAGACGATAATACAACTATACTTTTTTTAAAAGAAACCAATTTAGATTTAAACTTTAATAAAGGACCACCAACTTGTTGATTTTGAGATAAACAACAAATTAAATTCTTTATTAATTTTTTAAAATGAGAAAGCACTTACTAGCAAGTTTGGTGTTACTTTTTCTTGTTTCTTTTTCCAACGCACAAACTTTTTCTGGAATAATCAAGAATAAAAACACCCAAAATGCAATTCCATTTGCAAACGTATATTTAATTGATTTTGAAATTGGCACAATATCGGATTCTTTAGGTGAATTTCAATTTAACATTACTTTACCTGAAAAAGTAAAAATCAGAATTTCAAATGCCCTATATGAAACGCAAATTTTAAGTGTAGAAACTAAAATCAAAAACACTTTTTATCTTGAAGAAAGTCACATTGAATTTGAAGAAATTGTAATTTCATCCTCTAAGAATGAACAAGTTAAAAATTCAGTTTTACCAATTGAAGTAAGAAAGATAAAAGATTTAAAAGATATCCCAGGAAGTAATTTAGGAGACTTAATCTCTAACATGCCAGGAGTTTATAATTCAAGCACTGGAAATGGCATTTCTAAACCTGTAATTCGTGGCTTACAAGGAAATCGTGTAGTCACCTATGTAAATGGATTGCGTATTGAAAACCAACAATTTGGAGGAGATCATGGGATGGGAATTAATGATTTAGCCATAAATCAGGTAGAGGTAATCAAAGGTCCATCCTCCTTGCAGTTTGGTGGAGATGCCCTTGGTGGGGTTGTGTTTTTTAGCGATGATGCCTATGCCAAACAAAATACCCAACAAATTTCAGCTCAATCACAATTTGAATCCAATACATTGGGTATCAATAATCGGATAGAGTATAAAATTTCAGGAAAATCTTTACGTTTTAACCTTTCTGCCCTTCATGCTAATCACGCAGATTACCAACTTTCAAATGGACTTTTTGCAGGAAATTCGAGGTTTAATGAAAAAAATATCAAGGCAGCTTTAAGTTATAACCGAAAGCAATTCATTAGTCATTTAAGATACAATTATGTAGCAAATAGAATTGGAATTCCAGGTCATACGCACGATTCAATAATCGATTATAATGAATTTAAGTATAATTATCAAAGTCGAAAAGAAACCATACCTGCCCAAGTTATTGGAAATCATTTTATCTCCTTAGAAAATAAATTATTTTTAAAACGAGCAGAACTGAATTTAATATTGGGATATACCTCTAATAAATTGACTGAGTTTGAAGATAAATTGACCATTCCTGGAATTAGAATGACATTAAATAATTTACTTTATCACCTAAGATATAAATATAACAAAAGTGAAAATTTGCATTTTTCAGCAGGAATTCAGGGAATGAAACAAATTAACACAAACGACCCAAAAGCGCTAGAATTTTTAACTCCAAATGCAACTAGCACAGATTTTGGTTTATATTCTATTGCAAATTATGCCTACAAAAAATACAATTTTCAAGCTGGAGTTAGATATGATTTGAGGGATTTACAAAGTTTACAAGAATTTAAAGGAAATAAAGTGATTCGTGAAAATTACTCCAATGTAAGTTTTGCTATTGGTGGAGTTAGAAATTCAAAAAAGAGCACAATAAGATTCAATTTTTCAAACGGCTACCGAGCTCCACATTTCACTGAATTATTATCAAATGGCGTTCATCATGGAGCGTTAAGATATGAGATTGGTAATCAAAACTTAAGCACGGAAAGCGCCTATCAATTTGATGGCGAATTTGAATTTCATGACGAGCATATTTCATTAAGCATCAATCCTTTTTATTCGATTTTCAATAATTTCATCTATATAAATCCAAGTGATTCATTAATTGAAGCGCTGCCAGTTTACCGCTATGAGCAAATGAAAAACGCCTACATTTCAGGTGTAGATTTGGGTTTGCATTACCATCCACATTTCGCTCACTTTTTGCATTTAGAAAGTACATTTTCTGCTATTTCAATTGTTGGATCTGAAAAAAACAAAATTGCCATGATTCCTCAGAACAGACTAAATACTTTTATCAAAATTGCTTTTAAAATGAAACAAAAAATCCGTTTAGAACAACTTGTTTTGCAACACTTGTATTTCTTCAAGCAAGATCAAGTTAGTTTATACGAATCGAAATCAAAGGCATATCACCTATTTAATGCCGCATTAAACCTTAAAGTTGATTCTAAAAATCCATTTTATATAGATTTTGGATTTAAAAACTTTTTAAATGAAGCCTATATCAACCATTTATCCCGTCTTAAAAACATTCAGTTGACGCAGGCAGGATTTAATTTTTACCTATCCCTGAGATATCAATTTGAAACAAAAAGCAAAACAAGTAAATAAATAAAATAAAATAAAGATGAAAAAAGTAAAATTAATTTTAGCAATTGTTGGAGTTACAACATTATTCACGTTGACTTCTTGTAAAAAATGTCATGAGTGCCACTACGACAAAGCTGGCCAAGAAATCGAGTTGGGAGAATATTGCGAAGAGTCTGAAATCAATGATTTAGAAACTAACGGTTACACTGTTGATAGTGTAAATTACGTTGTTCATTGCCACGAACATTAATTTGAAGATGTATGATAGAAACGACAAGATTACTTCTTGTCGTTTTTTTTTATCTTTGTCGATAAATCAAAAAATAAACTATGTTAAAAGAATTTAAGACCTTCATTATGAGGGGAAATGTCGTTGACCTTGCTGTTGCAGTTATTATTGGTGCTGCTTTTGGAGCTATAATTAGTTCATTGGTTACGGACATTATCACTCCACTTTTATTAAAACCTGCCTTAACAGCTGCTGGCGTTGATGATATTGCAAATTGGAAACCAGGCGGAATATTACTAGGTAAATTTATTGCGACAGTAATTAACTTTATAGTGGTAGGATTTGTGATATTTCTTCTAGTAAAAGCAATGAATATTGCAACAAAAAAGAAAAAAGAGGAAGAAGCTCCTGCTCCACCTGCTGGACCAACACAAGAAGAATTATTAGCAGAAATTAGAGATTTATTGAAAAATAAATAAAAAATATTTCTCATTTTAAAAAGCGTTGATCTTGTGCAACGCTTTTTTTTTGTGCACAACTTTTACTACCGTTAATTTTCATTTCAAAAGATTTTAAGAAAGCGAAAACGTTATAATCAGTGAAAAAAAATCGTAACTTTGTCCTTACAAACTCAGCTTATGAAAAAACTCATCGTATTCATTCTAATATACCCACTTTTCGACATGAAATTAAACGCCCAATCAGAACCAAAAGCTCCCAAACATGATACTGTTTTAAAAATTCACAAGCATGAAAGACAGGACGATTATTTTTGGATGAACAAACGCGATTCTAAAGAGGTATTGGATTATATTTTCGCTGAAAACAATTATTCTGAAACGTACTTTAAAAAATTAGAAGGTCTTCAGTCTACCCTTTTAAAAGAGTTTGAAAATAGAATTGACCCAAATGATGTCAGTGCTCCTTATTTTATTCAAGGAAGAGAATTTCAATCTAAAAATAGTGCTGACAAAGATTACCAGGATATTTATGAAAAAATGAATGGGAAAGAAAAATTGTTTTTCAGTGAAAATGAGCGTTCAAAAGGAAAATCTTATTATGATTTAGGTGATTGGGCTCCATCAACAAATAACCAAATTTTAGCCTTCAGTGAAGATCACATCGGAAGAAGAAAATATACCATTTATTTTAGAGATGAAAAATCAGGGAAAATCCTAAAAGATCAAATTAAAAATACAGATGGCTCGTTGATTTGGGCAAATGATAATAAAACTGTGTTTTATGTCAAAAAAGATGAACAAACCTTGCGTGAATTTCAAGTTTTTGCGCATATTTTGGGCACAGATTCTAAATCTGACAAATTAGTTTTTGAGGAAAAAGACGAGAGATTTTCGGTTCATATCAGTAAAACTTTAACTGACAAATACATTTTAATAAATATTGAAAGTTCGACTACTTCTGAAGTTAGAGTAATTGACGCCGAAAAACCAAGAGAAAATCCAATAATATTCCTAGAACGCAAGAGTGGAATTTTGTATTCACTTGAAAATCATGGAACTCAATTTTATGTTGTGACAAATGAAAATGCTAAAAACAATAAGATTTTAGTTTATAACGATTTTCCAACAAAAGATAGTTCACCAAAAACTTTTGTATCACACGATGAATCAAGGTTAATAGAAAGTTTGGTTGTTTTTAAAACGCATGCCTTAATTCAAAGTAGATTTAATGGTTTACAAGAATTTGAAATCATCAATTTAACTTCAAACAAGAAAGAAAAAATTAAAATGAATGAGGAAACCTATAGTATTTTCTTAGGTTTAAATGATGATTTTAATGCAAATTCCTTTTATTATTCCTACACATCTTTAACAACTCCTTCAAGGGTATATAGCTACAATTTTGAAAGTGGAAAATCTGAAATTTTCTTCGAAAAGAAACAACTAGACCCTAATTTCAAAGTTGAAAATTATGAATCTCAACGGGTGTGGGCAACAGCAAATGATGGAACCTTAATACCAATTTCTTTGGTCTATAAAAAAGGTACAGATTTAAGTAAGGCTCCACTCCTACTATACGGATATGGTTCTTATGGCGTTATCATTCCTGCTACTTTTAGTCCTACGCGTTTAAGTTTATTAGATCGAGGCTTTGTTTATGCCATTGCGCATATTCGTGGCGGAAAAGATTTAGGTGAAGACTGGTATCAAAACGGAAAATTTCAGAAGAAAGTAAATACCTTCACAGATTTCATCAATGCAGCTGAATATTTGGCCATGAAAAAATATTGTGATCCTTCCAAAATATATGCCCAAGGAGGAAGTGCTGGAGGTTTATTAATGGGAGCAGTTGCAAATATGGCGCCATATCTATGGAAAGGTGTTGTTGCTCAAGTTCCATTTGTAGATGTTGTTTCTACAATGCTAGATGAATCGATTCCACTAACCGTTGGGGAATATGAAGAATGGGGAAATCCAAATGAAGAAGATTACTATTATTATATGTTGAATTATTCCCCATACGATAATGTTAAAAAAATGGATTATCCTGCAATTTTGATAACAACAGGATACCACGATTCGCAAGTTCAATATTGGGAACCATTAAAATGGATTGCAAAGCTAAGAGATAATCGTACTAATCAGAATCTTCTTTTATTAGATTGCAACATGGATGCTGGTCACGGAGGAGGTTCTGGAAGATCAAATTCACGTAAAGAAACGGCAAAAACTTATAGTTTCATTTTAGATTTGGAAGGAATTGAAAAATAATTTATCGTTAATCTTATTTTTACTTATCTCGTTCAATAGTTTCCTACAAAACAATATTGATCGAATTATAGATTCAGAAATTTTTAAATACAAATCACTTGACAGTTCAACTTTTAAAAGTTTTAGTGATAAAAAAGTTGTTTTCACAGATTTAGGATTTAGTGCTGCTCCTTTCTCGATACAATTTGACGATACTTTAAGTCAAAAGGAAGTTTTAAAATATAGAAATAATTCAAGAAGCGTTGTTGGCTTTGGTATTTCATACAAATGGTTTTCTCTAAGAGTATCATTAAACTTGCCTGGTTATACAAGACCAGTAAGCAAATTTGGAGAAAGTCAATACCTCGACTTCGGAGTTGATTTCAATACAAAAAAGCATTATTACGATATTGATTTACATAATTATAAAGGTTATGCAATTAAAAACGCTTTTCAATGGAATGATTCGCTAAGTTCGTCGCAACCGCATGCTATTTATCAAAATCTTAGTGCCTCAAGTTTATCTGTAAATACGTGGAGATTTTTAAATAAAAATATCAAAATGAGTTTACTTCGTGGAAAAACTGGTTTGTACTTAAAAGAGCAAAAGTCTATCTATATTAAAACGACATTCAACTACCATCAAGTTCACAATAGTTCGGGTATTATTCCTGAGGAGCTAAGATATATTACAAATTCAAAACTAGAATCAACATTAATTCGATCGTATGACATTGGACTTTTACCAGGATATGTTTACGTAAATCGAATTAAAAACATTCAATTTTCAGGCATGTTTGGTTTTGGTCCTGTTTTGCAGGTTAAAGGATATACATACAATAATCAAGAAAAAGCCATCATAGGAATTGCTCCAAGGTATGATTTTAGGTTTTTGTTGGGATATAACGTACCTAAATATTTTGTGAATATTGTTTCTGAATTTGATAATAAATCTATACGATTTAACGATTTAAAATACCGTCAAACTTATTACACTTTAAAATTAATTGCAGGGATAAGATTCTAGAAAATGATTATTTTCTTTTCTTTCTGTCTTTAAGATAAGGATTCATTGAAAATTCGTTTTTCTTTTCCTTTTTGTTCTTAATTTTTGGCGACTTAGCATTATTAGTTTCTTGGGTCACATTACCATTTGAATTTTCTGGTAAGGAAGCGGTATGTGTATTTGCACCACCTGGAGCATTTTTATCGGAAGGATCAACCCATTTGTTTTTCACTTCTTTGCTTACAACATCTCCATCTTTTTTATTCAAGAATTTTAAAGTGTAAGATTGTTCACTTTTATTATTAACTCCCACGATATCCTCTTGAACAATCCACTTATTATTTTTAAAGACCAATTCATCGTAGGAAAAATCAGGAACATAATATTCATAGAATCCGACCAAGCTTGGAGTTTCTGGCGATAAATGATCAAATACAATTCTATTTCTTGCCTCATCGTAATTTAAAGACATAAATGCTTTTTTAGAATGCTCAAAGAATAAACGTTTGTGCAAACCATCATTCATTTTGAAAATGGCATTACCCAATTTAACCTTGTTACCACTAAAAGATAAGACATCTACTAATTTTGTATTAGAACTTACGTTTCCATCCCATCCTAAAATGGTGTATAAAGTTTTATTTGATTTTTCAATTGGAATAATTTTGTAATATAAAGCTCCATACCAATTTTTCTCATCTAATATTTCATCAGGACGAGGAGGCATTGAAGCCGAATTGTCAATTAATTCAATCGTTTTCCACTCCTTTTTCTTATCATCAAAACGTAAGATGTAACAAAAATATTTATTTGTTCTATCATCTTGCTCTATATTCCAATTAAATAAACGGAAGGAATTATCAGGACTTTTTATTGAACCCATCGTTTTTAACTCTGCAAATGGATAATCAATAGCACCACCTATTTCAATAGTTTGAGCCAAATATTCCTTGAAAACTTTGTTTTTTTGTTCTTTAGAAGCATTATCAGTTGCAGCACGTAAATCATTCAAATAAATTTTCAGTTGCTGTTCTCTATTATATAAAGTACTATCCACCTGTGCAAGGAGAATTATCCCAAAACACATGTAAACAATAGATATACAATACTTCATCATACTTTCTTAAACGATATTATTCTTACAAAGTTACAAAAAAAATTAAACATAACACTTTATTAACTAATTTTTAGATAAATAGCTTTAAATTTCCTACTAATTTATTTTAATCTTGCCACAAATACCAACATATTACTGAGCTAACTTTTTTTAATAATTATTCAATTTTTTATTGTAAATCTTAAAATAATTTAATAATATTGCAATGATATTGTAAATTTTACCATAAGTTTTAACGTAAGTCACATGAAAAACATAAGATTTTACCTTGTACTATTTTTAATTCAAACATCTTTCAACTTGCTTTTTGCACAATCAAATGATGAAGTTGAAAAGAGGATCGCAAGTTACCTAAGTAAACTTACACTTGAAGAAAAAATCGGTCAAACGTGTCAAATTACCTTAGATGCCATTTTAGCAACTGACCCAAGTGGTAAAATTCTTGAACCACTCAAAATAGACGAAAATAAACTTAATGAGGCAATCCAAACCTTTAAAGTAGGTTCTATTTTAAATGTAAGTTCCCATACGATCAAAATGGAAGAATGGAAAATGGTTCTGCAACAAGTTCATAAAACATATCTTGGTGGAAAATCTTTAATTCCAATTTTATATGGCGTTGATGCTATTCATGGTGTAAACTATACTGTTGGTGGGACATTGTTTCCGCAAGAAATTGGCTTGGCCGCAAGCTGGAATCCTACCTTGGCAGAAAGATTTGGCGAAATAACAGCTTATGAATTGAGAGCTAGTGGCATTCCATGGAACTTCTCCCCTGTTTTAGATCTTGGTAGACAACCTCTATGGTCACGATTTTTTGAAACCTTAGGCGAAGACCCTTACCTAGCTTCAACTTTAGGATCTAAAATTATCACAGGTTACCAAGGAAACACTCTTTCCTCTAACAAATTCAGAACACTTTCCTGTATGAAACATTTTGTTGGATACAGTATGCCTCTATCTGGAAGAGACCGCACACCAGCATGGATACCAGAAATTTACATGCAAGAACTTTTTCTACCCTCATTTAAAAAGGCTGTTGAAAATGGAGCAATGTCTGTAATGATTAACAGTGGAGAAGTAAACGGAATTCCAGGGCATCTAAATCGTCACTTGATCACTGATGTGCTTAAAAAAGAATGGGGATTTCAGGGGTTTGCAGTAACTGACTGGGAAGATATTATCATGTTAGAAACCGTCCATCAAACAGCTAGAAATCAAGTGGAAGCAATTTCAAAAGCATTTGAAGCTGGAATTGATATGAGTATGGTTCCAAACAATCCGATGTACAAAGAATATTGCAAAAACATGAAAATTGCAATTGAAAATGGAAGCTTATCCATGGATAGATTAAATGATGCTGTATCTAGGATTCTTAGAACAAAAATAATGTTAGGACTATTTGAAAACCCTACTTTCCCTCAATCAGATTACCCAGATTTTGCATCAAAAAAACATCAAAATGCTGCTTTAGAAGCTGCACTTGAGTCAATTACCTTACTTGAAAATAAAGATAATACCTTACCGTTAAAAAAGGGAAGCAAAGTTCTGATTACAGGAGCTACATCCAACAATTTAATTTATTTAAATGGTGCTTGGACACATACTTGGCAAGGAATTGACACTACTTACAACACTAAAAATTGTAAAACAATAAAGCAAGCTATTAGTGAAAAAAATGGAAAAAATAATACCGAATTTTCGCAAGGAGTTTCAATATTTTACAGCAATAATTGGGAAGATTCAAAATTTTTGGATACAAACGATTTTAAAACAAAAGCTAAAAATTGCGACTACATAGTTTTATGCGTGGGAGAATTACCGGGTACTGAAAAATATGCAGATATCCGTTCCTTAAATTTAGATTCCAAACAAATGGAATTAGCCAAAATTGCCTATGCATCCAACAAGCCTGTCATCTTGGTTTTAAACGAAGGCAGGCCAAGAATAATTAGAGATATTGTCCCACAAGCAAGTGCAATCGTACAAACTTATTTACCTGGTGATTATGGCGCAGATGCCCTTGCAAGTATTTTGTTTGGAGAAGTTTCACCGTCTGGTAAACTACCCTATTCATATCCAAAATATGATGGTGTAAAGGAATTTTATGATCACAAAAAATCTGAGAAAAGATCAGGTAAATCTGAAAAATTTGATGCTTATGATCCGCAATGGGATTTTGGCCACGGATTATCATACAGTACTTTTTCTTATTCAAATTTGAAATTAAGCAAGTCTTCTATAAATCAAAATGACTCAATTGAAGTTTGCGTAACTGTTACAAATAGCGGAAAGGTTGAGGCAAAAGAAGTCATCCAATTATATATTTCTCGTTTAAATTCAAATATTTCTCCTTTTGGAAAACAATTGAAAAAGTTTGAAAAAATTAATCTTAAACCAAATGAAGCTAAAGAAATTAAATTCAATATTTCAGCAAAAGACATTATCTTTGTAAATGAATCTAATAAATGGATAAATGAGTCTGGTCAGTATTTAATTGAAATTAACGGACTTGTAAGCAAATTTGATTTTATAAAATAGTAATTATGTATTCTATTGATTTTAATGATTTTTTCACATCAGCTTTCTCTGTAGACTGCGTTATTTTTGGTTATTCTGAAGACCAAATAAAAGCACTAATAATCAAACGTGGAATTGAACCATACAATCACATGTGGGCGATACCAGGTGATTTGGTGTACCCAAATGAAGAATTACATGATGCCGCTAAACGAGTTTTATTCGAATTGACAGGTTTGAGTAACATTGAAATGCATCAATCGAGAACTTTTGGCAGTCCAAATAGACACCCACAGGGAAGAGTAATCACAATCGCATATTTTGCTCTAATAAGAATAGATGATTTTGAAATAAAAGCATCTTCTTGGGCAGATACCGCCTTGTGGGTTCCAATCAATGAAATTAAAGAATTAGCTTTTGACCATAATCTGATTTTAGACTCAACATATGATTTGTTTAAACAAAAATTGACTACAGAACCTGTCTGTTTCGAATTATTGCCAGAAAAATTCACTTTGTTTGAATTACAAAAATTGTATGAGTATGCCTTTGATACAAATTTTGATAAAGCTAATTTCAGGAAAAAAATAAAAAATATTCCCTTAAGAGAATTGAAAGAATTGCAACAGAATGTTAGCCATAGGCCAGCAAAACTTTTTACATTCGATTCAGAAACCTTTGAAGAATCAGTATTAGAACAAGGATATCAATTTAAGATATAATTAAAATATTGAATTACAGTTAATTATATGTAAAAACATAACTTATTGTAAAAAATACTATAATATTTTTGCTTTATTTTATATTTTTACATACTTTTGCTTTAACTATGAATTTACAGTCATTAAATTACCCTCAGAAATGACATGATTTATAGTTGCATTTAAACTATTTAACTTAATTGTAAACTTTATTTTATGAAAAAAAATGTACTATTTTTCTTTTTCATTTTAATTGCGCCATTTTATTTTTCTCAGGAAATAAAAGTCTCGGGAAAAGTTACAGATGAAAAAAAAGAAGGCTTGCCTTTTGTTTTAATCACGGTAAAAGGTGCAAATACTGGTACCAAAACAGATTTAGATGGAAATTACAGTTTAACTGTTCCTGACACAAACACAATTTTAATTTACAGTTTCTACGGATACATGAAACAGGAACTTAAAGTTGGTAAATCAACAAGTCTTAATATAACACTTTTGACTATCAAGGAATTAGACGAGGTTGTTATTGTAGGTTATGGAGAAGCAACAAGTAAAGAATTAACTGGAGCTACCTCGAAAGTTAAGGGAGAAGATATCGAGAAATTAAATTTATCTCGTGTTGACCAGGCACTTCAAGGTCAAGTATCAGGTGTTACAATTAGCACCAATTCAGGTTCACCAGGGGGCTCTTCCAACATTAGAATTAGAGGTTTATCTACATTTGGTGACAATGACCCTTTGATTTTAGTTGATGGAGTTGTTTACGATTCTGATGGACTTAATGCATTAAATCCTTCTGACATCAAATCAATCAATGTTTTGAAAGATGCAACAGCAGGAATTTACGGGGTTAGAGCTGCTAATGGAGTAATCATTATTGAAACAAAACAAGGAAGATTAAATTCAAAACCAAAAATTGAATACTCTACCTATTACGGAATCCAGCAAACTGCAAGAAAATTAGACTTATTAGATGCTAATGAATATGCTGTTATCAAAAATGAAATGTTTGCTTTTGGAGGTCAAGCAATGCCTTTTGTAAATACAAATTTAGGTACAGGTACAAACTGGCAAGATTCCGTTTTCTCAAGAGCACCAATTAGCAGCCACAACATAACTATGAGTGGAGGAACTGCAAATACTAAATATTCTTTAGGACTAGGCTATTTTACACAAGACGGAATTGTTGGTTTAACTAAAGCGCAATTTTCTAGATATAATGCTAGGTTGAACATGAATACAGATTTATCGAATAAAATGAAATTAAATTCTGTATTTTTATTTTCAAATGATTCAAGAAGTTCTTTACCTGAAAATGGAATCGGTTCTGTTCTATACAATACGATAAATGCATTTCCAAACGAGCCAATTAAAACTCCAGATGGCAAATATTCGTATCTTAATGAAGTAAGTGATATTATTAATCCAATAGCACAAATCGAAAATCAGTACAATTGGAGTATTGCAGATAAATTTGTGGGAAAAGAAGAATTAGTATATAATTTTACTGAGCACCTAAGCTTCACAAATCGATTCAATTATAATTATGCAGTGGTTAATACGAAAGTATTTTCACCATTAGTATGGTACGGTCCTGGTAAATATGCAAATACAGCAATCAACGAAGATTTGGATCCATCCTTGGTTGAAATTGCACCAGACGTATTTTTAGAAAGAGGTTCTTCTGTTTATGAGGAAAGAGCTACATATACCGATTTGACTTACGAAAGTTATTTGAATTATGAAAAAACTTTTAAAGATATTCATCGTGTGAAAGGAACTGCAGGGGTTTCAATTTTTCAAAGAAAAGGAGAATCTTTAAGCGGAACTGGATTTAACATTCCAAATAATTCTTTGGACTATGCTGATATTTCTGCTAATACAGCAGAAGGTGGATTTTTAAACAATGTTGGTTCTTGGGAATTTAAAGAAAGATTACTTTCATCATTTTTAAGAGCAGAATATAGTTATGATACTAAATACATGGTATCAACAATTTTAAGACGTGACGGTTCAAGTAAATTTGGTGACAACAGTAAGTATGGTTTTTTCCCAACTATTTCTGGAGCTTGGCAACTTTCAAAAGAGAAATTCTATAAAATCAAATTCATTGATTATTGGAAAGTAAGAATGAGTTACGGAATCTCTGGTAATGACCAAATTGCAAATTTTGCATATAGAGCCCTTTTAAACGGTGAAGGAGTTTATGTATTCAATGATGTAATTACACAAGGTATTGCAATAGGTAGAGCTGGAAATCCTGATCTAAAATGGGAAACTACAAGGCAGTTTAATGTGGGGATGGATTTAACTTTTTGGAAAAAATTAGACTTTACTACAAATTATTTTATCAAAAATACCTATGATTTATTATTTCAACCTGAAGTAACTGCAATCTTAGGATCTTATGGGCCAGGTGGATATCCGCCAATTATCAATGCAGGAAATGTTTCAAACAGAGGTTTCGAGTTTGAATTGGGGTACTCAACAGATATTAAAAAGAAATTCTTCATCAATACGAATTTCAATTTAAGTAAAATCAACAATATGGTAACAGGCGTACCACCGGGAATTGATTACATTCCAGGAGCTAGCTTTAGTGTAGGTGGAGATGTTGCTACTCGTTTTCAAGAAGGATATGAAATTGGGTATTTCTTTGGTTACCAAATGGATGGCATTTTTCAAACGCAAGAGGAAATCGACAATGCTTCCGTTTTTCAAGAAGGTGCAAAACCTGGGGATATTAAATTTGTGGACCAAAATGGAGATGGTGTGATTAGCTTTACAGATGATACAGATAAAACCAATCTTGGTTCACCAATTCCAACTTTTACTTTTGGTTATTCTCTAAATTTAAAATTCAAAGGATTTGATTTATCTACTAATCTTTATGCAGCTATTGGTCAGGAAATTATAAGAAATTTTGAACGTCAGCAACCATATGCAAACCAAATGGGTTACATGGTTGAAAGATGGACTGGAGCGGGATCAACTAATGAACACCCAAGAGTGACAACTGGCGCAACTAGAAACAACGTATTTTCTTCTTACTTTGTTGAAAACGGTTCATTTTTGAGAATGAGAAATCTTCAATTCGGATATACATTTCCAAAAGCAATATTGAAGAAAATTAAAGTAGAAAGTATCAGATTATATCTTTCTGCAAACAACTTGTTCACCTTGACAAAATATCAAGGCTTTGATCCAGACCTAGGTTCTGTCGGAGTTTTATCAGCTGGTGTAGATTACGGAATGTATCCACAAGCAAAAACATTCATGGGAGGATTACAATTAACTTTTTAATAAGCGAAATATGAAAAAGACTATAATATTAATTTTACTTGTTTTACCATCTTTATTTATTTTTAACTCATGTAAAAAGTTTTTAAAGGTAGACCCACCCTATGCGCAAGATGCTGAAAACTTCTTTTTAACAAAAGATGATTACGAAAGGGCTTTAACAGGAACTTATGATTTACTTCAAGGAACATTTTTATCACTTTGGATAGGAGAAATTGCATCGGACAACGCCATAGCAGGAGGTGAAAGTGTAAACGACAGTCAAGGACTTCACCAAATTGACGAAATGACTCATGGTGGAGTCAATTCTGAACTTAGAAGTATTATGAGATGGAATTATGCTGGTATTTCACGAGCAAATTACATCATGGAAAATAAAGATAACATCGATTTTGTTGGAAAGGATAAAATCATAGCTGAAACACGCTTCCTAAGAGCATTCTATTATTTTGAGTTAGTGAAATTTTTTGGCGACGTTCCATTGATTATTGATAAACGTCTTGGAATAAACGAAGCTAACGAACTACCAAGAGCTCCAAAATCAGAAGTATATGCTCAAATTGAAAGTGATCTTGAGTATGCCGCATCTATTTTAGACCTTACTAACGCAACTAAAGGAAGAGCTACTAAAGGAGCTGCACTGTCACTTTTAGGAAAAGTTTATCTATATCAAAATAAATTTAGTGAAGCTAGTTCAACATTTGCTGAAGTTATAAATAGTAATACTTATTCTTTAATTAGCGATTATGATCAATTATTTGCAGCTTCAAATGAAAACAACACAGAAACGGTATTTGATGTAGAATATTCCGGTTTAGAAGGTGGTGGTTACGGCTGTTTAATTTGTCTTGAAGGCAATGCAGCACCTGGATTTCAAGGAATAAGACAATACAATGGACCAGTTTATGGAGATGGAAATAGTTACAACTTACCTACTCAAGATTTGTATGATGCATTCTCTTCCATAGACCCAAGACGAGGACATACAATTCTAGACATCGAAGCGTTCATTGCTCAGCAATCAAACCCTGATGATATCACCTATGCAATTGGTGCTGGTGGACATACAGGATATTACAACAACAAATATATCAAGCGTCAAGGCGAAATCGGTTTGCCAGATAATGATTTAACAAGCCCAGTAAACTATAGAGTTATTAGATATGCAGATGTACTATTAATGGCAGCAGAAGCTAATTTTCAAATTGGCAACACAGCGCTTGCTCAGCAATATATTAATCAAATTAGAACAAGAGCAGGAATTCCTCCAGTTACGGTTTCAAGTATGAATGTAATTTACAACGAAAGAAGATTTGAATTGTCAGGAGAAGGACATCGCTTTTTTGATTTAGTTAGAACTGGTCAAGCTTCAATTTATATCCCTGGTTTTCAAACTGGAAAACACGAACTTTTCCCTATTCCTCAAGTTGAAATAGATCTAACAGGTGGTAAATGGAATCAAAACCCTGGTTATTAAAATTATATACTATGAAAAAGATATTTTTATTATTTTCAGTTTTAACTGTATTTGCTTCTTGTAAGAAAGAAGATCCAAAATTGGGTGATGCACCTGTTGACGCTGATGCATTATTTACGTATTCAACTTCAACAGCAAGTGAAAATATAATCAATTTTTCTTCTGCAAATCAAGACGTAATGTGCATTTGGGATTTTGGTAATGGAACAAGTGCCGAGGGAAATAATCCAAGTGCCACTTATCCTTATGCGGGTGTATATACTGTAAAGCTAACTGTTTTTGCAAGTGGAGGAAGCAAAAGTTCTACCAAACAAATAACAATTGCTCAAGATGATTTAACACTTCTCAATAATCCTTTTTATAATAAATTGACAGGTGGAACAGCTGGGCCAGGTTTTAAAGTGTGGTATATAGATTCTGCAAGTGCAGGACACTTCGGAGTTGGTCCAGACCCAGAAAGTGCTCTAGGACCAGTCCCTGAATGGTACGCTGCAGGTGAAAATGAAAAAGGCGGAACAGGTTTGTATAATGATCGATATACATTTTATTTAAACGCATTCAAATTCGATATGCAGACCAAAGGTGAGGTATATGTTCATAATTCACTTGCTGCAAATTTCCCTGGTTCTTTTGTAAACTTAGGAGATTACACGGCTCCATTGGCTGATCAATTAAACGCAAGTTGGCAATTAGTTGAAGGAGAACAAAACACTATAACTATTTCTAATAACGCATTTATTGGATTCTATACTGGTGTACAAACATATCGCATTGTCGACTTAACTGATTCAACTATGACTTTACAATACAAGCACCATGCAGGTGGGCTAAATTGGTATTTAAAACTTAAAAGCATTTAATTATGAAAAAAATATTCTTCTTCACGATACTTAGTGCTTTCGCCTTTTCCTGTAAGAAAAAACCAGTTGAACAAGCGACGTTACCAACTGATATCTCAACTGTTATTAATATTACAGGTGGACTGGTAAATGTTAGTGTAAGTGCAGTTAATGCAAATTTTTATTCAGTAACTTTTTTTGATGGAATTGATTCTACGTACATCGAAAGTACTGATGGTCTTGCAAGTTATACCTTTTCCTCTTCAGGAAATTATACTGTAAAATCAAGAGCTCACACTACTCATTCTTCCTACATAGAAAAAATAGAAAATGTAAACGTATTTATTGCTGGAACATCTTCTGGTGCACCTACAACTGGATACACTACTCCCCTATCTTATCCAGGATATACACTTGCTTGGAACGATGAATTCTCAAATAGTACTTTATCAAGTGACTGGGTATTTGATGTTGGAACTGGTAGTAGTGGATGGGGAAATAATGAATTACAATACTATACCAATCAAAATTACACAATAGCTGATGGTATCTTAGAAATAAAAGCAAAAAAAGAGAATTTTAATGCCCAACAATATACTTCTACACGATTAAAAACACAAGGTCAAAAATCATGGAAATACGGAAGAATTGACGTTAGAGCAGCAACACCTTATGGAAAAGGATTGTGGCCAGCTATATGGATGTTAGGAGACAATATTTCTTCTGTTGGTTGGCCCGCGTGCGGAGAAATTGACATTATGGAATTAATTGGTGGCACTGGTGCAAATGATAGAACAACACATGGAACAGTGCATTGGTCAGAGAACGGTCATGCTTCATTTGGAGGTAGCTATTCTCTCCCTGCCGGCAAACTTGCAGACAATTTCCATGTTTATTCCATAGTGTGGAATGCGACATCAATTAAATGGCTAATAGATGATGTTCAATATAATCAAGTGAATATTACATCTGCTGAAATGAGTGAATTTCATGAAAATTTCTTCTTAATACTAAACGTAGCTGTTGGAGGAAATTGGCCTGGAAACCCTGATGAAACGACCATTTTTCCTCAATCTATGTATGTGGATTATATTAGAGTGTTTCAATAGCTAAAAAATACCTTTGTTAAGATAAAAATATTTAAAATAATAATTAGCAAAAAGAATAGTTTCAGAATGAGTTAATACTCAAGACGAAACTATTTTTTTTTGCATAAAATTTAAATAAGCTTTATTTTACTGGAAACTATTGACATTTATTTAAAAATTACGAAGAAATGCATTTCGCTTAGTCCTTTTTAATTTATAGCAATTTAGATTTGTACTTTTGATCTCTTTGAAAACAATTTCTTTTGATTTTTGAATAAAAAAAGAGGGAATATTTATTTCCCTCTGTGCTTTGAATGTATATATGATATGATAAAACTTTTATTTATTGCTTTAATCCATGAAGTCTTAATCCCTTCAATCCCTTCAACAAAGGCTATTCTCATTAATCATTCAATTTTAAAAGATTAAATGGTATTAATTTGATTTTAAAAATTTTAATTTCGTAATTTGACTATTTTCAATAATTGATATGATATAGACTCCATTGTGTAGCGAACTAATGTTTATCTCACTACCATCTAATAAATATTGGTTTGAA
Organism: Flavobacteriia bacterium; assembly: GCA_046303515.1. Classification (GTDB taxonomy): domain Bacteria; phylum Bacteroidota; class Bacteroidia; order Flavobacteriales_D; family Crocinitomicaceae; genus M2408. The sequence continues at coordinate 23,851 of JBKCGI010000242.1, forward strand.
ATAAAAGTTTTTCCACTTAAATCTTCAATTGAATATACAATTTGCCCTTTATTACTATGGTTTATTTTTATTGATTCTTGAGCTGGATTTGGATAAATACTGAAGTTATTTGCAACAACATTATTTATTTTTAATCCAGGTACTTCTGTTAATTGTTGAATATCGTCAAAATAATATACTTGTCCAGTTCCCGGTGTACCACCATTAAACATAAACAACATCTGATTATTTCCACCCAAATTTTGGCCAGTAAAGTCAAATGTTAAAGTTTCCCATTCACCTGACTTTGTTGTATATGCATCCCTTTCGAAAGGCACACCTCCTTCAAATTTAACTTTCACTAAATGACCTATAGGTTCTGTGCAATATACTTTCATCAACAAAAATGGATCCAAAGCAAAATCTATTGGATTTGTTAGTGTTATCCTACTTCCAGCCCAATCACTAGTTCCATTTGGTCTTGTTAATTTACCAATTGTTGCACTTGTATTGATACCTGTTTGAAAGGGATTTGCTATTCTTTCACCAATGGCATTATCAAAAGCGCCTACAGTGACAGGTATAGTTTCAAAGTCAATCGGAAGAGCAACTACATTTGCTGAAGGAATACTACTAACTAATTCAATATCATCAAAAAAATACTCTTCCCCATTCCCTGGTGCTCCCGCATTAAACATGAAAAGCATTTGATTATTTGTTCCAGAATTTACACCAGTAAAATTAAAATAAAGTGTTTCCCACTCACCCGATTTTGTTGTAACGGCACTCGCTTCATATGGCGTACCACCTTCAAATTTGCAAATAACATTGTAACCAATTGGTTGTGTTGAATATAGTTTAACAGCCAAAATTGGAGTAGTTGTATAATTTAAAGGAGTAGTTAGCATAATTCTACTGCCTGCATAATTTGAGGTTAAGCCACTAGGGCGAACTAGTTTTCCAACATTGGCACTTGTATTTCCGATACTTGAAGGATTTGCGACAACAGATCCAACCGCATTATCAAAAGAACCCACGACAACAGCAGATTCAAAATCAATTGGAAGCGTGTAGGTTTGTGAGAATCCAAAAGAGATGGAAACTGTCATTAACATAAGTAAACGTTTTTTCATAACTTGATAATTTTATTGTTTTATTGTTTTGTTTTTGATGGGTTCAAAATACATGTAATTTATTGTTAATCAAATATAAACTTTAAAACCCATTTAAAACCTATACGAATACACTTAATTAGAATCAGATTTTATAAAAATCAAATAACTACAGATCACTATTTCATTTACATACAACTATTTTTTTTCTTTTAACAAAGGAATTATTGTTATTGATTTCTATAAAATAAACTCCAGCTTGCATATTTTCATTTATTTCAAATTTGTTAAGGCCACTTTCAATATTAATTTCTTTATAAAAAACAAGTGAACCTTTGGTATCAGTGATTTTTAAGTCACAAAGTCCCTTTTTATTTTTTTCTTGAATTAAAATTTCAAAATTTGTTCCTTGACTTGGGTTTGGAAAAACCTCAAAGTAAGAAAGCTTGGTTTCATCGCATTCAACTGTAATTGGACCATATACTTCTCTTTTACCATCTAAATCTACTTGTACAAGACGATAGTAAAATTCACTAGTTGCACTTTTTTCTAAGTAAACATAATTCTGTTCGAAGGTAGAACTTCCTGAACCTAAAGATTCAATTTTACTAACAGTTTCATATAAAAAACCATCTTGAGATTTCTCCAATAAAAAGTAGTCATTTCTCTCTTCTGATAGTGTTTTCCAGGAGATCATTATTTCTTCATTTACACATTTCGCATTAAACTCAGATAAATCTATTGGTAGCAAAATGGCAGGACAATCCAATAATGCATTCATTCTAATTCTAGGTGCAGGTAAAGAACCTTCAACCAAATAATTATATCCAACGAACATGTTACTTTGATTTACAAGTGTTCCTGAAACGGCTTCCGAGGCACAACTAGTAAATGTTACATCTGGATGAACGTTACTTGGATAAGGTAAATGGGGGTTAGAAGCACTACATCCAGTTGCCCCCATGCGAACATAACAAGAGCCTGGACCATTTGCTGCAATTCTTACCGTGATCTGATCTCCAACAGTCATTGGAAGTGGAGTTGCGAAAACAAAATTCATTGGCGTATCAACAGTACTTGACGTACCTGTTGTAAAAGTTCTTGTAACGCCTGTGGTTACATTAGTTGCAACAGCAGTATACCCGCAAGCATCAGTTCCAAGACCACCAACTCTATACATCAGTATCGACAAACCTTTTAAACCAGCATTCAATAAGTTACAGGTAAATCGTTCTGTGCCAAATTTCGAATTTCCGATATCAGCAAAGGTGCAACTTGGACCTACCACTCTATCTACAGCAGTTGTAGCACCTGTTTGTAACCAATAAGATGTTTCTGCACTTAAAATAGGTGTAGTGAAAGGATTTCCTGTGTATAAAGATACACCACCGGTCTGAGTGCTATACCAATTATAAGGACCTGGATCACCAGGAGTATAAGTGAAAGTAACCGCAGAAGGTGGCACAAAATATTGACTACCTGCTGTAAAAGCTAATGGTGTTGCCGGTACACTACCATTAGCATAAAAATTTAAATTATCAACAAATAATGTCCAATTGGCATTGCCTAATGACCAACCAGCCATATCATTAAGTCTAAAAATAATTACTGGCCAATCGCTTGTTGTTGCAGGCGGCGTAAAACAGGCTTGACCCCATGCACCTGAAACAGTGGTGTTGTAAAAAATATCGGGAAATCCATTAAATTTAAATAAAATACTTGATCCAATTGGTGCAGTAGTATAATAATCAAAACAGAAATTTGGTTTAGTTCCACCCGCACCAAATGTACCAGCTGGAATAGCAGTTGCTGCTCTAAATTCCATTCCCGCCCAGCCTTCGCTTCCTTTAGTAATTCGAAGAACTTTAGAACTTCTATTATGACAATTTGTATTTGTTAAATTTGGATTATTTACAATTGTTGCAGTTGTTCCAGTTCCAAAGGGTTGAAAAACTTGTCCCACACCATAAGTCCCTTCCATATTTATGGGATAAGTAAACTGCGAATACCCGTTAAAAAAAACAGCAGTAAAGAAAATTACAAAAAGTTTAGTTTGTTTGCCACAATCGAAAGAAAATACATTTGACAAATAAAAACTTTTCATAATCAGTAATTTACAAGTTGATTAGTACAAACATACAATAATTATTGTACAAAATACAATAAGTTTAAAATAAATGTATGTATAACTTAGAATCTTTAAAGCACACAAAATACAACACTCTATATATCAGTCACTTAAAAAGCAAATACGAAGTGAAAAAACTTATCAACTCTAGACCTATGGATTTAATTCAAAATTCCTTATTTTTGGAGTATACACTCATTCCCTATTAATCAATTACCAGTTTTAATAAAAATTAATTCTCACTAATAT
>JBKCGI010000243.1:0-8759 GCA_046303515.1 Flavobacteriia bacterium
GGTTTATAGATTTAATTTAAATAAAATGAAAAATAAATTAAAAACACTGACGGAGCCATTTAAAATAAAAATGGTTGAGCCTCTTAAAATTACAACGGAAAAATATCGTAAAAAGGTTTTAGAAGATGCCTATTACAACCCTTTCTTGTTACAATCAAATGATGTATTTATTGACCTGCTAACAGATAGTGGAACAGGTGCTATGAGTGACAGCCAATGGAGTGCAATGTTAAAAGGAGATGAAAGTTATGCAGGTGCACGAAGTTGGTTGAACTTAGAGAAAACTGTTTTCGATTTAACTGGTATGCCTTTCATTTTACCAACACATCAAGGAAGAGCTGGTGAACGAATTTTATATACAATTCTTGGAGGTAAGGGCAAAAATTTTATCAGTAATACTCATTTTGATACAACAAGAGCTAATATTGAATTTTCTGGGGCACAAGCTATTGATTTAGTCTGTCCAGAATCAGAAAATAGTGAATCAGACTATCCATTCAAGGGAAATATTGATTTAATCAAAACAGTAGAAAAAATTAATGAATTAGGTGCAAGTAATATTCCTGCTATTATAATGACAGTTACAAATAATTCGTCTGGTGGTCAGCCAGTCAGTATGGAAAATTTGAAAGCTGTTAAAGATATATGCCTGAAACATAACATATTATTTGTGCTTGATGGATGTAGAATTGCTGAAAATAGTTACTTTATTAAGCATAGAGAAAAATCGGAAAAAAATAAAACATACAAAGAAATCGCTCAAGAAATTTTCCAATTAGCCGATGCATTTATAATGAGTGCAAAAAAAGATGGATTAGTGAATATGGGTGGACTACTAACCTTGCGAGATGAAAAATTGGCTTTACAATGCAAAAACATGTTAATTATTTCGGAAGGTTTTACAACATACGGCGGACTAGCAGGAAGAGACATGGAGGCATTGGCTGTTGGCCTCGTTGAAGTTTTCGATGAAGATTATCTCCACTATAGAATAAGAAGTACAACTTATTTAGGAGAAAAACTTCGTGAATTAGGTGTTCCAGTTGTTTGGCCAATTGGTGGTCATGCCGTGTATATTGATGCAAAAAAACTTTACAATCATATCCCTGTACATCAATATCCAGGTCAAGCTTTAGTATGTGATTTATACATTTCAGGCGGGATTCGATGCGTAGAGGTAGGCAGTGTTATGTTTGGAAAATATGATGAAAATGGAAAATTGATTCCAGCTCAAAAAGAATTGGTACGATTGGCAATTCCAAGGAGAGTCTATACTCAAAGTCACATCGATTATGTTATCGAAATCTTTGAAGACATTATAAAGAACATAGAAAATTCAAAAGGAGTGGAAATAATTTATGAGCCACCTTTTTTAAGACATTTTACTGCAAAATTTAAAAAAATCAAATAAAAATGAAAAAACTTATAGAAAAAAGATCATGGGCGGAACCATATAAAATGAAAATGGTTGAACTTCTAAAGGTTACCACAAAACCGCAAAGGGTAAAAGCGATGAAAGGCGCTGGTTTTAACACCTTCCTATTAAAGTCTGAAAATGTTTATATTGATTTACTGACTGACAGTGGAACTAACTCAATGAGTGATCAACAATGGGGGGCATTTATGACTGGAGATGAAGCTTATGCTGGCAGTAAAAGTTTTTACAACATGGAAAAAGCAATTCATCAGTTTTATGGCTACAAATATGTTATACCAACTCACCAAGGACGAGGTGCAGAAAATATTCTTTCTCAAATTCTAATCAAAAAAGGAGATGTGGTTCCAGGGAATATGTATTTTACCACAACGAGATTACATCAAGAATTAGCTGGCGGAGTATTTGAAGATATAATTGTCGATGAAGCCCACGATTCGTTGAGTGACTTTCCATTCAAAGGGAATGTCGATTTAAACAAATTAGATAACTTGGTGAAAAAACATGGTGCCAATAAAATTGCATATGTAAGTATTGCTACTAATGTTAACATGGCAGGTGGACAACCAATTAGTTTAGCTAATTTGAAAGAACTAAAAGCTTATACTTTAGAAAAAGGGATAAGAATTATTCATGACATGACTCGAGTAGCAGAAAATGCTTATTTCATTCAACAAAGAGAAAAAGGGTATGAAAATACCAGCGTAAAAGATATCGTAAAAGAAATTTGTTCCCTTACAGACGGTGCTACTATGTCTGCAAAAAAAGATGCACTAGTAAATATTGGAGGTTTTTTAGCAACAAATGAATGGGATGTATACGAAGAGGCAAGAAACTTAGTTGTTGTTTATGAAGGATTACATACATACGGTGGACTTGCTGGTAGAGATATGGAAGCAATTGCTATCGGAATTAAAGAAAGTTTAGACGACAACCATCAAAGAGCTAGAATAGGACAAGTTGAATATTTAGGTAATAAAATGATATCTTATGGTATTCCAATCGTTAAACCAATTGGCGGTCATGGAATCTTTGTGGATGCGAAAGCCTTTTTACCACATTTAACTCAGGACGAATTTCCTGCTCAAACCTTAGCCGCTGAAATATACATGGATTCAGGCGTGCGAACAATGGAAAGAGGGATAATTTCTGCAGGAAGAAAATCAAATGGTGATAATTATTACCCTAAATTAGAACTAGTTAGATTCACTATTCCTAGAAGAGTTTACACACAAGCTCATATGGATGTAGTTGCAGAATCAACAGCTTTAGTGTATGAAAAAAGAAAAAAAATAAAAGGTTTAAAAATGATATATGAACCTAAATATTTACGCTTTTTTCAAGCAAGATTTGAAAAAATAAAATAAAACAGAATGTTGCCAAAAGAACTCTTATCACCAAAAAGCATTGCAGTAATTGGAGGGTCGAGCAATGAAAATAAACCTGGTGGAAAATTTATCCACAATTTAGTTTCCCAACAATTTAAAGGTGAAATTATTGCTGTTAACCCTAATATTGTAAATATAAATGGAGTTACCTCATATAAAACTGTCGAAGAAATAAGAGAGGTTGACTTGGCAATCTTAGTAATACCAGCTGAAGAATGTTTAAATACTGTTCAAAAACTCATTGAAAGACAAACGAAAGCATTTATAATATGTTCAGCCGGATTTTCAGAAGTTGGTAATCAGAAACTAGAAATTGAAATTTGTAACTTAATAAATTCAGCAAATGGTGTTTTGATTGGACCTAATTGTATCGGAATTATACAAAAAACATACAAAGGTGTCTTTACATCTCCAATTCCAACATTTTACGATGACGGTTGCGAATTAATATCTAGCTCTGGTGCAACAGCGGTATTTATTATGGAAGCCGCAATCCTTACTGGACTTAAATTTTCAAACATTTATTCTATAGGAAATGGCTTACACACAGGTGTTGAAGAAATAATGGAACATATGGATCTAACTTTTGATGAAAAAAGTAGTCCAAAAATAAAATTATTATACTTAGAGCAAATTAAAAATCCATTTAAATTTTTAAAACATGCTAGTTCACTGATTAACAAAGGATGCAAAATTGCAGCAATTAAATCTGGAGTCTCTAAAGAAGGAAGTAGAGCTGCATCATCACACACTGGAGCTTTAGCTACCTCCGATTCTGTAATTCGTGCATTATTTGAAAAATGTGGAATTGTTTATTGTAGCAGTCGAGAAGAATTAATTTCTGTAGCTGGTGTTTTCCAAACGAATGAAATAAAAGGTGAAAACATTGCCATTATTACACATGCGGGTGGTTCTGCAGTCATGTTAACCGATGCGCTTTCGACAAATGGAATGAGTATTCCACAAATTGAAAAAGATAAAACAAAAGGATTGTTGAAAAAACTAAATCCAGGCTCATCTGTTGAAAATCCTTTTGATTTTCTAGCTACTGGAACAGCAAAACAACTAGGAGAAATTATAGACTTTTGTGAACAGGAGTCGACTATTGATGCAATGGTGGTAGTTTTTGGAAGTCCTGGATTATTTAACGTTAAAGATGTCTACGAATTATTACTCAGTAAAATGAAAACTTGTATAAAACCAATTTATACCGTTTTACCTTCAGTAATTAATGCCAAAAATGAAATAAAATTCTTTTTAGCCAATGGAAAAGTTTGTTTTACTGACGAGGTTGTTTTAGGAAGAGCATTAGCAAAAGTTTATAATACACTAAAACCAAAATCAAAGGAAATTCAACTTCCATCAATGGATTTTGTTGCAATTCGAAATATCATAAATGCTGCAAGAGATGGTATTTTGTCGCCAAGAGAATCTCACGAATTATTAAACGCTTCTGGAATCAAAACCTCTAAATTGATTGAAATCAAAAGTATTGAAGCGCTTCAAAAGGTAACATTAAAGTATCCATTAGTTTTAAAAATAAACGGACCTATTCATAAAACTGAAGTTGGTGGTGTTTTTTTAAATATTCTGAATTATGATGAATTAGTTCTGAAATTTGAACAAGCAATGAAAATTAATGGTGTAAAAAGTGTTATCATTCAAGAAATGGTTTCCGGTCAAGAATTGTATTGCGGTGCAAGTAAACAAGGTGATTTTGGACATTTAGTTTTAGCAGGTCTTGGTGGAATATTTTTAGAATTACTTCATGACACTGTGTGTGCTCTTGCCCCCTTAAATCAAAACAACATAAAAGTGTTGATAAAAAAACTTAAAGCTTACCCAATAATCACTGGTTACAGAAATAAAAAAGGGCTAAACGAGAATTTATTTATCGAAATTATTGAACGAGTTGCAGCTTTAGTTTTCGTTGCACCTGAAATTTCAGAACTAGATTTAAATCCGATTATTGCATTTGAAGAACAAATGATACCTGTTGATGTACGAATAATAATAAAAAAATGAAAATTAAACCTATTTATATTTTTGTGACCTTATGTGTTGCATTTCTTGTTTACACAGGAATAATTTATTTTGGAGATGAGACGAAAAGCACCAAATTTGTTCCTAAAAAAGCCGATGCCTCGCGAGGGAAACTTGTTTGGCAAAAATACAATTGTCAGTGCTGCCATCAAACTTATAGTTTAGGAGGTCACATCGGTCCTGATTTAACAAATGTTTATTCAAAATACAACAATAACAAAGCTGTATTAAAAGCTTTTTTTAAAGGAGGTTTTAAGCAAATGCCAAAATTTGACATGAATGTTCAAGAAGAAGAAGATTTAGTTGCTTATTTTATTGAATTAGATAAAACAGGTAAGTCAGACCATAGAACATTTAAAAAATTACCTAACGGAATGATACAACAAGATGGAAAATAACACCTTTAATCCTGGGAAAAATTTCATACAATTTTCTCTAATTTTATTATTGATTGGGATAACAGCCGGTGTTTTATCTTCCTTGAGTTATATTATGCCTGATTTTTTGAAAGAGCAAATTGGGTTTATAGTTTTTCGTCCTGTTCATGTATCTTCCATCTTTTTCTGGATTACCATAGCTGCAACAGGAGCAATTTATACAATATTATATGAAAATAAGATGCACCCCCACTCCATTTGGATTTCTCAAGTGCATTTCGTCTTGCTTCTATTTACTGTTTGTGGAATTCTAGTTTCTTATTTTTTCAAACGTTTTGGAGGACGTGAATATTGGGAATTTGATCCTCTTTGGTCAATTCCTATTTTTATTTCCTGGATTTTATTTCTCATTTCCTATTTAAAAACAACCTTAAAAATTAAAAACTGGCCAGTTTATTACTGGATGTGGTTTACAGGAATTGTTTTTTTTCTCTTTATTTTTATTGAAAACTACTTATGGTTGATTCCTTATTTTAGAGATAATTTCATAAAAGATTTAACGATTCAATGGAAAGTTAATGGTTCTATAGTTGGAGCATATAATCAAATGATTTACGCAACAGCCTTTTACATCATGGATAAAATGACATCTGATGAGACGCATAAAATTGGTAGAAAGAAAATAGTTTTTGCGATGTATTTTCTTGGCCTAACAAATTTAATGTTTAATTGGAGTCATCATATTTATACACTCCCAACTGATAGTTATGTGAAATATATCGGCTATGGCGTAAGTATGACAGAATGGATTTTGTTTTTAAGAACCATTTATTTGTGGAAAAAAACAGTGAAGGACTTAATGCCAAAAGCAAATTATTTTCCATTTAAATTTATCGTAGCTTCAGAAATTTGGGTATTCTTAAATCTAGGTCAAGCATTACTTATGTCAATTCCAGCCATTAATATTTATACGCATGGAACTCATGTTACTGTAGCTCATTCAATGGCAACAACAATTGGGATAAATACGATGATTTTACTAGCCTTTATTTTTATGTTTTACGATGGAAAGGATATTTCAGAGCCAAATGCATATCGAAAATTTTTGAAAAATAATTTCTGGTTTCTACAAATCAGCTTATTATTATTCATTATAACTTTAAATATTGCAGGAATAAAAAAAGGTTTATGGCAATTGGATAAAAATCAAATACCTTTTAGCCTCATGATGGAACAATTAAATCCTTGGTTTATTATTATGTCAATTGCTGGACTTGGGATATTTTTTTCATTACTCATTTTTATCATTTATTTACTCAGAAAAATAAAAAACAAGTCTTGATAATTAAACTATAACAATATGGAAAATACAATAAATTTTAATGATGTAAAAACTGCTTTTGTTTATAAAACAAATAAGGAATTACAAAGAACGTTTTTTGTTTATAAAATTATCCAAAAGCCAATTATGGTGAAATTATTAACTCGGATATCTTTTTGGATCATAAAGTACAAACTTCCTTTTAAGTTTTTATTAAAAAAAACCATGTTCCAAATATTTTGTGCTGGAATTGATTTAAAAGAAACCTCTGTAACAATTAGGCATCTAAAACAATATAATGTAAAAACAGTACTTGATTATGTGGCTGAGGGAGATAAATCAGATAAAGGTTTCGATTCAAACTTAAAAACAATTTTACAAAACATAGAATGTGTAAAAGGTGAAAGTCCTAATGCATTTGTAGGAGTTAAACTTTCAGGTCTAGAAGATGTTGAATTTATAAAGGAAATCAACGATGTTCATGTCATTTCGGATGAGATTAAATTAAGACGGATGAATAAATTTATCAATAGAGTAAATAAAATCTGCGCTGAAGCTGTTTCAAAAAATGTAAAAGTCTATTTTGATGCTGAAGAAAGATCAACTCAAGATGTTTATGATTTTTTAGTTGAAAAAATGATGAAAACCTACAATACTGAATGTGTTTATGTTTACAACACACTTCAAATGTATCTAAAAGATAGGCTTGAATATTTAGAATATTGTATTGAGGACGCAGAAAAAGAAAAGTATAAACTTGGCTTTAAACTAGTAAGAGGAGCTTATGTAGAGAAAGAAAGAGAAGAAGCAATCCAAAAGGAAATTTCATCACCCGTTTTTGATACTAAAATTGAAACTGATATGGCTTTCGACAAAGCGTTAACAATTTGTCTAATGAATACTGATTTAATAGAAACCTGTATTGCTACACACAATGAAAAAAGTATTCAATTGGCAATTGATATAATTGAAAAAAATAATATTTCTGATCATCAACATAAAGTTTATTTCTCACAATTATATGGGATGAGTGATAACTTAACCTTTAATTTGGCTTCAAAAAAGTATAATTCGTCAAAATATGTACCTTATGGTGAATTAGAGAAAGCCATTCCATATTTATTAAGACGAGCAGCAGAAAACTCCTCAATTGAAGGACAGGTTTCAAGAGAATATGAATTGTTAAAAAAAGAGGTTGTAAGAAGAAAATTAAAGCATTAAAATATTTCGATAGAAGCTTATAGTTTGCAATGAACCTTTAATATTGGAGATTCAATTATTTCATGAATTTGTAGCTGTAATTCTTCCAGATCAGTTTTATGTAGTTCATTTGTTTGAATTAAGGGGTGAATGATCACTCTTGAAATTCCAGGTCCTGCTTTTCCACTAAAAAAACCTCCTGCTTGCAACCTTTTCCAATTGTCAATAAATGATATTGGTAATATTGGCGTTTTCTTTTGAATTGCAATAGAAAAGGCACCCGCCTTAAAATCTTGTAATTTTGGTGAGATTTTAGATCGTGTTCCTTCAGGGAAAATTACGATTGGATTTTTATTTTCTAGTTCATTTACCATCTTTTTATATCCAGCTAAAGCTCCTGAAGCAGAGGAACGATCTATTAAAATATTCATGCCTGTTGTATAGAAAATTCTAAATAGTGGCCATTTTTCAATCTCTTTTTTCCCAATAAACACAAAATAAAGCTTAAAAATCACATAAAAGCAAAATGGATCTAAAAAGGAACTATGATTTGAGCAAATAATAAACGGACGATCTTTTGGAATGTTTTTCTTTCCTTTTACTATTAAAATCACACCTGCCAAAAGTAACAATAACCTAGCATAAAATTTAATAAATTTAAAAGCTAATGGAAATCGTTTTGGCTTTGAAAGTAAATAATATAAAATCGGATAAAACAATACAAGAGTTGAAACGAAAACTACAAAATAATAAATTTTGTAAATTGTATAAAAAATTCTCACTTCAAATTTAATCTAATATTGTGCTAAAGCCAATCTCCCTTCCTCGCTTATGAACTTTTCATTCCACATAGGATTCCAAACCAACGTCACTTCACTTGTGAAACCTAAATAATGTTGAAATAAAACCTGTCTGATATTTTCAATAATTACATCTCCTAATGGACAACCTGGAGAAGTTAATGTAAGAAATATTGTGATTTTTTTTTCTTTTTC
>JBKCGI010000244.1:0-3985 GCA_046303515.1 Flavobacteriia bacterium
ATTTCCGAAAATCCCAGTATTTATGCTTTCAATGTTGAATGAAAAATCTGTCATTCAATCTTGTGTAAATGCTGGAGCTAAAGGGTTTTTAAATAAAGATTGTAGTTTTGAGGAGCTAAATGAGGTTTTTTTGTCCTTGGAAACTGATTCCATCTATTATTCTTCTGAAGTTCAAAATGCAATTAATGGAAAGTCGAATAAAAATGCTGCAAATTTAAACCTGAAGGAAGATATTTCTGAACGAGAAATGGAAGTGCTGAAATTGTTGTGCGATGGATTAAGTCCAAAAGAAATTGCTGACAAACTTTTTTTGAGCCACAGAACAGTAGAAACACACAAGAATAACATCATGCAGAAATTTGAAGTCAATTCAGTTGCGAAATTGATTAGTATTGCCATTAAAAATAGAATTGTGTAAATGTCAAAGTACGTGTTTTTTAGACTTAAATTGCTTCTAATTCTATTTAGTTTTTTCTACTCGTTTTGCACGTTTTCGCAAAAAAACTTGAGCACAATCATTAAAAAGTCCGATGAAATTTACGACAGTCAAAAAGCATTTAATTTGCTAGACTCCATCAATAAAAAGGCAAAATTAAATGAAAAAACACAAGTTTTGCTTTATGAAAAATTAGCTCAACGTGCCTTGGAATTAACTAATTATGGCAAATTAACAGAAGTTTGCGTTAAAGGGATTGATTTAGCACAAAAAAACAAACTGGATTCAGCAGAAGCTTTTTTTTACAAATTTATTGGTTTTTCACAGTCATATAATCAAAAATTAAAAGAATCAATTGTATCATTTAGAAAGTCTGCCGAGATTGCAAATAGAGCAAACCTGAAAATTTTAGAGGCAACAAATTACAACAATATTGGTGGAAATTCAATTGATTTGAAAGAATTTGATCAAGCTGAATTTTACTTGAAAAAGTCTATTGCTCTTTCTGAAAAAAATGGATTTCCGAGTTTGAGAAATAAGTTATTAAGTTACCGTCTTTTAGCGACTTTATACGAACGAACCAATCGATTACACTTATGTGAACCAATATATGTATCCCTTGAAAAAAGTTCTTTTGAATTAAAGGATACTAACTTAATCTGTTCAAATTTAGTTTTTTACGGTAATTTTCTTAGGGATCAAAAAAAGATTAAAAAAGCAAAAGAAAAACTCAAAATAGCTATCGATTTGACAAAAAAATATGGGGATAAGCATAGTATTCAAACAGCACTTCTTTTTTATAAGGCAATTTTATACGAAGAGGGCAATTTTAAGGAAGCCTATATGGTTTACAACGAAATATTCGAATTAGAAAGAAAAATTTATTTAGAAGAAAATCAAAATCAAATAAATCAATTTGAAACACAATTAAGAACCAAAGAAATTTCTCAAGCAAAAGAAACTGCTGAGGCAAAAGCACTTGCAGAACAACGAAAAAAAAATAATTACCTACTTATCCTTTTGTTTGTAGTTATTGTTGCAATTGGAATCTTTGTGATTATTTATCTGCGGAATGCGCGTAAAGCTGCACAAATCAAGTTACTTTTTCAAGAGGAAAAATTGGCATCCATCATTGAAGGTCAAGAAAACGAACGGACGCGCATCGCCAAGGAATTACACGATGGAATTGTGCAAGATTTAACCGTGTTGAAAATGAATTTGTCCGAAGTCAATGAAAAAAGTGAACTTGATTCCAAATTGACTAAAATCACAAAAGAATTGCGTGAACTTTCCTATCAAATGATGCCGATTTCCTTAAAAGAGTTAGGATTAATTCCAGCATTGGAAGATTTATTTGAACGTAGTTTTACCAAAAATGGAATTTCTTTTGATTTTGAAGCCTTTTTATCTGAAGAACGGTTAGATGAAAAAATCGAAGTGAATATCTATCGAATTTGTCAAGAATTGATTAACAACACCTTAAAGCACGCCAATGCGACGGAAATAAACATTGTTTTACGCAAAAAAGATAAGCTTTTAAGTTTAATTTTTGAAGATAACGGTCAAGGATTTGATGTTTCAACGGCGAAAAGTGGCATTGGTTTGACAAGTTTAAAAACTCGTTTAGAAGCAATTCATGGTGAAATTGAATACGATTCTGTGATAAATCAAGGAACAACTGCTTATATAAAAATCTTCCTTTCTTAGTTGATAAATTATCCTATTTTTTAAATTTACGTAAATTTACTTATTACAACTTTTTGAAAGCACTGTAATTTTGTTTCATAATTAATAATTGAAGTCATGAAATTAAGAAACACACTATTTATTGCTGGGCTAGTTGCTACTACATTAAATTCTTTTGGTCAAGATAAAAGAAATTACGTTTCACCAACTGACCCAAACCTAAAAACAGATGAAAAATACAACAATCCAATGAGAAATATGTGGAGTGTGGGTGGAAATGTTGGTGTTGACATTTCAACATTTACAGGTGGAATTTATGGTGAAGTTACAGGATATTTTTCTCCAAAAATGTTTGCTGTAAAAGGTTCCTACGCGTTTGATTTAAGCGATGGCGATTTTATTAGTAAAAGTAATTTATACGAATACGGAAATCGCTATGGGAATATGCAACTTACAGGTGTTTTTAATTTTAAGGACAAAATAGAGGAAATTAATGTGAGTCCAACGGTTGGTTTTGAGGTTACGGACGTAAGTGTGTCAGGAAATGTAAAGACTACATCTGGTTACATGTATAAAACAGATTACATGCTAAAAAAGCGAACAACTAGAGGAGTAGGAGTCACATTTATGAATAATTCTTTGAATTCTTTTTATAGCGCAGAAAAAGTTGATTCTACGAAGGAATTCATCACTTTAGCAAATAATACTGCTTTACCGTCTACTTTTGTTCTTCCCTTTTCTACAACTACTTTTGGCTTAAGTTTTCAAATGGGTGAATTCGCTTCAGCTAAGGTGAAATACAATTATGGTTCTTTGCCAAGATATAAATTGAAACAAAACTATTATAAAATTGTAAATTTTGAGTTATTGTTCTCACCAAGCGTTAGAAATGATGATAATATTTATTACAGCGATGCAAACAATCAAGTACAATCTATTGCTGTACAAGATGTTAAAAAACGAAGAATTGGATTTCGAATGGTCGTGACGACAAACCAATTTAAGAAATTTCAAGGTAAACCAGGTTTTTATATGAACGGAGAAATGGGAATGAGAACCGGAATTTTTCCTTCCAAAGTTGGAGATGCTGAATTTAAACCATGGATAAACAATTTGATTAGTCAACCGTTTTATCTGAAATGGGGTCTTGGTTTCGCATTTTAAACTAAACTTTATATTTTTTGGCTAACAGAGGGACTAATGAAGTTCCTCTGTTTTTTTTATATTTGTTCTTAAATAATAGTTGCAATTATGTTAAAACTTTCTCTTTTTGTCTTTTTTCTAATACATGTTGTTGTCTTATCAGCTCAAACAAAAGAAGAATATTTATCACAAGGTGAAGGTTTTTATGCTGAAAAGGAATATGAAAAGGCAATTTATTCTTTTTCTCAGGCAATTGAGGCTGGGGATAATTCCTCCAAAACTTATTTATTGAGAGGTACATCTTACATGTATTCAGGTGATTTGGACTTTGCCAAAGAGGATTTACTAATCGCCAAAAATTCAAAAGATGAAAATTCTGGAGATGCGCTATTTTATTTAGGGATAATCGCCGAATATGAAAAGGATTTTAATCAAGCAGCTATTTTTTTCTCTAATGCAATTGAACAAAAGCCAGATAATCAAAACTATATAATTTACCGTGCTGTTTTTTATTCTAAAACGAAAGAATATGGAAAGGCAATTGCTGATTATGAGCTTTTTTTGGAAAAAGAACCTAATGATTTACTAGCATTGAGTAATTTGGCTTTAAACCTTTTGTTTATTGGTGAATACGAGGAAGCCTTGAAAAAATATTCTGAAGTTAATGAAATCAATCCTAAATACCTGAAGGCTGATGATTACCAAAATATTGGTTTAGCG
>JBKCGI010000245.1:0-2865 GCA_046303515.1 Flavobacteriia bacterium
TCCAGGAATTATTTGGAACAGAACCAATCGCTATCGTTGGAAACTTCCCTTATAATATTTCTTCACAGATTTTATTCAAATGTTTAGAAAATAGAAATCAAGTTCCAGAAATAATGGGAATGTTTCAAAAAGAAGTTGCTGAAAGAGTTGCTGAAAAACCTGGGTCAAAAACTTACGGGATAATCAGTGTTTTACTTCAAGCTTATTACGATATTCAATATTGTTTTACAGTGGATGAACATGTTTTTGATCCCCCGCCAAAAGTAAAATCAGGAGTAATTCGACTTACAAGAAACAATCGAGAATACTTACCTTGCGACGATAAATTATTCATTCAGATTGTTAAAGCTTGTTTCAACCAAAGACGCAAAATGATTCGCAATTCAGTAAAACAATTTTTAAACGGAAAAGCTTTTGAACATCGTTTTTTAACTGAAAGACCAGAGCAATTATCTGTTGAAGATTTTATAGAATTAACTTTAGCAATTGAAAAAATAAATGCATAAAAAAAGCTGTTCGATTTGAACAGCTTTTTTTTATAATTAATCTTTCTACTTATTTGATTATTTGAATTTTCTCTACAATTTCTTTTGAATTATTAGAGATTTTCAAATTATAAGAACCGGCTGCAAATTGAGTAAGATCTAATTTCATTTCAGCGGATTCTATCTTAAATGATTTAACCACTTTACCTTCCAAATTTAGAATCTCAATTTTTGAAAAATCTTTCAACTTCTCCCCTTTTAAAATCAAATAATCTTGCGTAGGATTTGGATAAATCACAAAACCATTTGCACTTGCATCTTCGATTCCTAATCCAGCACAATGAACTACTGTAATTGTTGCTTGATCAGTCGCCGTACAGTTATTACTATTTGTAAAAGTATAGGTAATTGTATGAGCTCCCAAACTTACATTCCCTGGGTTAAAAGATCCACTTATCACTCCAAGACCTGAATAATTTCCTCCAACTGGCGTTCCAGTATTTAGAACTAAAGGATTGGCTGTGTCACAAATTGAAGTAAAATCATTCAATACCACAACTGGTAATGGATTTACAGTGACTGATATTGGAGCGGATGCACTTGAACTACAACCATTTATTGTTACAGTATTGGTAATATTTGCGTTAGAGGTATTTACTGTTATTTGTTGTGTTGTTGCACCTGTTGACCAATTATTTCCAGTAGAAGAAGATGATGTTAAGGTAACACTTCCTCCTTGACAAAATGTTGTTGCACCACTTGGAGTTGAAATTGGTGTATTCGGAATTGCATTTACAGTTACCACAATTGGTGTGGACGTCGAACTACAAGTTCCATTACTCACAGAAACAGTATAAGAACCAGAAGTGTTAACATCAATTGAATTTGAAATAGCAGCATTAGACCATAAATTTCCTGAGCTCGCTGAAGATGTTAATGTTACAGATCCACCTTGACAAAAAGAAACTGGACCAGAAGCAGTTAGAGTTGGAACAGCTGGAGCTGAATTAACATTAATTTGATTTGTTAAGGCTAAAGTATTATTACCAAAATTATTTGAAACAGTTAATGTTACATCATAAATTCCAGCGGCACTATAGCTTACAACAGGATTTGGGTCTGAAGATGTTGCTGGTGTTCCTCCTTCAAAAACCCAAGCATACATGGTTGGATTATCTAAAGAAGTGTTTGTATATGTAACTGTTTGACCTGGACAAACTGAGTTAGAATTTTGGGTAAAGGATGCAGTTGGAGAAACACCAGGAGTTCCCACTACATTGATATTATCTACAAAAAGTCTATTTCCATAACCCGATTTATTTCTAAATAAAATTTGAGCATTTGAAAAACCTACATATGCAGTTAAATCTATTGTTTCTGTTCTCCATTGAGAATTTGATGGTGTAAATGCAGTTGTGATGGATGGAGCTGTTGCCAAATCTGTATTGTGTTTCATGAAAATTGAACTGTATGTCAAACCACAATCAGTTGAAATTAAAACTTCCAAAGAATCAAAATTTACAGCATCGTAAGGAGCGTAAGCTACATCAAAAGAGAGCGTTGCATCCACAGAAGTACTTAAATTTAATGTTGGAATTAAAAAATCATCGTTAAAACCTCTATCATCTATATTGAAATTATCAAAAAGTAATGCATCTCCTAGTGTAGGAGTATTACCAGTCTCAATTGTTCTTGTCCAAGTACCATTTCCTTGCACATTAGTAATGCTAGTCCCTGCATAAGGAAAAGCCCCTGATACAAAACCTTCATTGTAAGGTAAATTTTGACCTTGAGTTACATTGATATAAGCTAATTGCTCTAATGTATCGCTCCCTACCCCATTTATAGCTATTAGTTTAACGGCATATGTTCCAGGAATAGAATATGTAATTGTTGGGTTTATTGCTGTACTTGTAGCAGGAGTTCCTCCCGTAAAAGTCCATTGATAAGAAGTTGCAGCTCCTGACGTTGAATTTGTAAACGTTACTGTTTGTCCCCCGCAAATCGTTTGAGAAGATGCTGAAAAGTCCGCTATCGGTAAAGTTGCACTTGAATACAAGTCAGAATCCCAAGTTCCTCTTCCAAATGTTCCTGCTCTTAGTCTTCCTGTAGGATAGTAAATTTCTAAATCTCTAACAGAAACTCTCGGTAAATTTGTTGAATACATTGTCCACGAAGCCAAAGTGTTATCTTTATAGTAAACACCTACATCAGTACCAACATACACTGCATCATTCGCAGATGAATTGTGATAAACAATCGTATTACAAGGTACATTTGGCAATCCTGAAGAAATATTTGTCCAAGATGTTCCTCCATTTGTTGATCTAAAAACCTTACTTGATGAATTATAACCTGAAAAAGTTACATAAACGATATT
>JBKCGI010000246.1:0-4468 GCA_046303515.1 Flavobacteriia bacterium
AATTCTTAAATTCGCTTGATGCGGAACTAACCAATCTACATCTTCACTTTTTAAATTATTACGTTCCATTATTTCAGCCGAAACCTCAGCCATATTTGTTACAGCAAATTTGAATACTGTTTTTCCTTCTTGTTTTACGTAGTGCAAACGTTCTTCAACACTTTGCAAAGAAGCTGGTTGAGCCGAACCTCCCGCAGGTTGAATCAAATATTTTCTACCTGAACCATCGCTTCTCAAAATAGCATCTTGAACACCCATTCCTTCTTCGTTTGGTTCCAACAAAACTACTCCTGCACCATCACCAAAAATCACGCAAGTTGTTCTATCTTGGTAATCAATAATTGAACTCATTTTGTCTACACCAATAACTAAAACTTTCTTGTGTGTTCCAGCCTCGATGAACTTTGCACCCGTTTGTAAGGCATAAATAAATCCAGAACAAGCTGCGATTAAATCATAACCCCAAGCATTTGTCATTCCAACTTTGTCGCAAACAACATTTGCAGTACTTGGAAAAGGATAATCTGGTGTTACTGTTGCCAAAATCACCAATTCAATTTCCAAAGGATCAATTCCTTTTTTAGCTAATAAAGCCTTAACCGCTTCAGTTGCCATGTCAGAAGATGCTCCATCTTTCATGAGTCTTCTTTCAGAAATCCCAGTTCTTGTTGTTATCCATTCATCTGTTGTATCAACAAATTTTGCTAAATCATGATTGGTAACAATGTTGTCTGGCAAATATCCTTGAACACCTGTTATTGCTGCTGTAATTTTACTCATTTTTGGACTTAATTAAATGCTTCGTTAACTTTATTTGCTAAACCAGATTTTGCAACATCGTAAGCATGTAATAACATACTTTTAACGGCTTTATCGTTCGAAATTCCATGACCAATAATCACATTACCTTTCACACCTAAAATTGGTGTTCCTCCGTAATTTTCATAATTGAATCGGTCAAAGTATTCGTCTTTAATACCGCGTTTTTTCATTAGGGTGTAAATTCCTTCAGCTTCTTTCAATACCACATTTCCTGTAAAACCATCACACACAATTACGTCTGCCATCCCAGTAAAAAGGTCACGCCCCTCTACATTTCCAACAAAGTTAATTTCGTCTGAGTCTTTAAACAATTTATAAGTGGCAAGTGTCAACAAATTTCCTTTTGTTTCCTCTTCTCCGATGTTCAATAAACCAATCTTTGGATTTTCAATTCCATATACGTTTTTGGCATATAGAGAACCCAAAACCCCGAATTGGTAAAGCACATCAGCCTTACAGTCTGCATTGGAACCAACGTCTAGTAAAATTGAACTTCCACCATTGATTGTTGGCAAAGTTGAAGTAATACACGGACGAATAATCCCAGGAATGGTATTGATTTTATAAATCGAACCGACAAGCATTGCACCTGTGTTACCAGTGGAAGCAAAAGCTTGAATTTCGTTTTTAGCTAAATATTCAAAACCTACAGCGATTGAGCTATTTGGTTTATTTGGAATTGCTCTTGTAGGATGATCGTGCATGGTGATTTCGTCAGGTGCGTGCACTATTTCAAAATCACTTGCATTTCCACCCAGCACAGAAAGGCGACTCAAGATTAGGTCTTGGTCACCAAACAATACAAGCTTAGCCTCACTTGGAAGTAAACTTTTCGCTAAAATTGCTCCCGCAATATTTGCATCGGGAGCAAAATCGCCTCCTAAAATATCTATCCCTATCTTCATAAAAGAAGAATCAGTTATGAATTACTTATACTGCTAATTCTTTTTCAGCTACTACTTTACCTTTATAATAAAGTTTTCCTTCATGCCAGTGAGCATGGTGAAATAAATGTGGCTGACCAGTTGTTGGGCAAATTGCGATGTTATCAGCAACCGCTTTCACGTGTGTTCTTCTTTTGTCACGTCTCTGTTTCGAGATCTTTCTTTTAGGATGTGCCATTTTACGTTGTTTATCTAATTTTTAATTTAAATCTTTTAATATCGACCATGGGTTTTCGTCGTCTTCATCCTCTTCATCATCCTCCTCAAAATCGTCGTCTTCCCAGTCTTCATCGTCCAATCCAAAATCATCCGGATTGTAATTTTCATCTTCTTCTTCGTCTGTCGAATTTACAGTATACTTTTTAACTAATTCCCACATTTCCTCATCGCATTCACCTACTGGATGAATTTTACGACTCGGCAATGAAATAATAATCAGTTCATAAATTGGAGCTTTTACATTGATTTGATATTCATCTGTATGCAAAACAATCAAAATTTCGTCTTCTGCTTCTTCTAAACCAAACTTATAAATCAATTTATAGTCTCCTTTTATATCTAATTCAATTGGCGCAGTGCAACGGTCACACTCGGCAGAAACTTGACCTTCAACCCAAAAATGAGCTAATATCATGGTTTCCTTTTTGTCGAGCTCTAAGTGAACTTTCACTTTTGCTTTTTGAACTAAAGAATACTCTAAATCTTCAAAGAACGAATCATCTACCTCATAATCAAACTCGTGTCTTCCTATTTTAAGCCCCACAAATGGGATGTTGAACATTATATCAGAACGCGACACTGTAAAAAAATTTGGAGTGCAAAGATACTAAAATTAAACATATAATGTTAAAAACTTTTTATTTTTTTTGAAATTAATCAAAATTTAGCCGAAGTTTCGCTTTTGTTCGATGAAGATTTATTAACAATTTGGCTTAGATTTAAATAAAAATCGTTAGATTTAAAAGAGAGGTTTTGTTATAAGTCCTTTGTTGCTAATTCTGAAGGCAGAAATTAGGTGATGCTTAAAATAATATCAGGTGTAACCGATTTCAACGACGTGTTACAAATTACCAAAGGTATCGGTTATTTAAAGTACTACGTATTTAATGCATTTATATAGAATCACTATATTCATAATAGAAATCCTATACGAGAATATTTACTTTTAAATTATGTCAAGCCATCAATTAATAAATGTTTATATATTTGTGAGAAAAACAATTAATTCAATCGGAAAAATATGAAAAAGCTACTTTTTTGTAATTGCCTATATTTACTTTTTCTGACAAATTCATTTGCTCAAACTATCACTCAAGAAGTTAATTCATCAGGGGGTGGTTTTTTTTCACAAGTAAATGCTTCTATGCAGTTTAATTTTGGGGAGGTAATAATTGAAGATTACCAAAACAATAATTGTCATTTACAACAAGGATTTGAACAAGGTTATTATGGTTTACTAAATGTAAAAGAAACAAGTTTTATTCAGGAAATCTCTGTGTACCCAAATCCAACAATAAATACAGTAAAAGTGCACTCTCAAAACAACAAATTAATTAAACTTGAAATGCTTGATTTGACAGGGAAAACAATTAGAAATTATACTTTCTTTAATGAAATAGAAATTGATGTAACTGATTTAAGTGCTGGTGTTTATACACTTAGAATTTATTATACTGAACAAACAAGTTTTCAAAACATAAAATTAATTAAACATGACTAGATTTATCTCCATAATTTTTGTATTCTTTACCTTCTTGGCAATATCTCAAACGCCACAAAGTTTCAAATACCAAGCAGTAGTTCGTGATGGAAACGGCTCTTTACTTTTTAACCAATTAGTAAGTATTAAAAGTTCGATTGTTTCCGTTTCTCCGAATGGAACGGTTGTTTATTCAGAAAAACACAACGTGTCATCAAATGAATACGGTGTTGTTGCGATAAACATTGGAGAAGGAACAGTTATCGAAGGGGATTTCAATCTAATTGATTGGAGCAGTACTTCATTTTTTTTAAAAACAGAATTAGATATAAATGGTCAAGAAAACTTCCTTTTTATGGGAACTTCACAGATAATGTCCGTGCCATTTGCGCTTTACGCTAGACGAGCAAAATCAAGTGAAAATGATTTAGATACTTCGGCTGTAAATGAATTGCAAAGCTTAAATATTGTAGGAAATAATTTATCAATAAGTAACGGAAACACTGTTGTTCTTCCTCCTGATGCGGATGCAAATCCAACAAATGAATTACAAAACCTTCAATTAGTCGGTGACTCATTAAAAATATCAAATGGAAATAGCATATATTTAGCTGGTTCCGTTGATTTGGATGCGAGCCCAACAAATGAACTGCAATTATTGAGTAAAAATGGTGATACTTTGTTTTTATCAAACGGTAATTTTGTTCTTTTTAACGATGATTTTGATAAAGATTCTATAAACGAATTTCAAACTTTAACAAATAGTGCTGGCACAATTACAATTTCAAATGGAAATACAATTGTTTTAGCAGATTCTTCTGCTACGAACGAACTTCAAAGTTTAGGTTTGAGCGGAAATACGCTTTCAATTTCAAATGGAAACTCGGTTACACTTCCTACTGATAGTGATTCTAATCCAACTAATGAGTTGCAAAATCTTTCTTTAAGTGGGAATACTCTTTCTATTACTAACGGCAATGCAATTAACCTACCTGCTGACAGT
>JBKCGI010000247.1:0-16526 GCA_046303515.1 Flavobacteriia bacterium
ACTTTTAACCTCTTTAGATATTTTCATTAATCAATTGAATCGTTTAACAAGCTTCAAAAATAAACATTTTTGTTGAGAAAAAAGTAAAATACATAATTTCTTAAGAGATTATTTTTTGATTTCTTTTAGAGCAGTATTCAAATCCATGCGAGCTCCATTTTTAAATGCAATAACGAAGGCGTGCTGAAAACCTTTTTCCCTTAATTCATTTTTGTAATTATTGGCTCCATTGAAATCATTCTCAAAATTACCAGCTGCGTATTTAAAAAAACCGTCTTGTTGGTATTCAAAAACATCCAAACCCTTAAATCGAGAAGATGTAAGTTGAATTTTTTTCTCTGAAGTCTCAATTTGCACCATAAAGGAAATTACATTTTCCTTGGTGTTTTTTTCTGGTTCTTTTTCCTTTTTTTCAATAGACTCAACCTCTTTAATTTCTTCTTCTTTGGGTTTTAATTCTTTGGCTGTATTTGTCCCTTCTAGTTGTGTTTTATGTTTTTTAAATGCCTCAAAAAAAGCTGCGGCCATTTTATCTTGATTTGCTGCATTCGATAAAAATTGTTCGTCACCTGGGTTTGTTAGAAATCCTGTTTCAATTAAGACAGATGGCATAGTTGTTTTCCAAAGAACCAAAAAACCAGCCTGTTTAACACCTCTGTCGTAACGACCGATTTTTTTTAACTCTTCTTGAATTTTTGTAGCAAATTGAATAGATTGATCAAGGTAAACAGATAATTGAATTTGCCTTGCGATGATTGCATCAGGAGTCATTTCAAAATCTTTGTATTTTTCTCCTTTATCTTCTTCAAATTGAATGGCGCTATTTTCGCGATCTGCGACTTTCTGTTGAGATTCAGTTCTATGTAAACCCAATACAAATGTTTCAGCTCCGTATGCAGAAGGAGAAGCAGAGTTTGCATGAATACAAATGAATAAATCTGCCTTATTGCGGTTTGCAAATGCTGCACGTTCATCTAATTCAACAAAAACATCTTTATCTCTCGTATAGATGACCTTTACATTTGGATACGCTTCTTTTATTTTTGCACCTAATTTTAACGCGATACTCAGACAAACAGTTTTTTCATTAGAGGAAGAACCATGACAACCTGGATCTTTTCCTCCATGTCCAGCGTCAATACAAACAACTTTGATTGAATTTGTTTCTTGCTTGATGTAATTTTTGCCGGTAAAATGCGTTAAACTAAAGGATAAAACTAAAAAGGTGGCACAAAATATGCATATAAATTTCATTTTTGATGAAAAGAAGTGGGTAATTTTATAGTTTTGCACTCGATTACGCATATTATACTTTATATAGTTAACAAAAATATATCATTTTAGTGTTCAAAAAACGTTCCATAAATCAACTTATCTTCTATTCATTGTTAATAATGTTGAATACGTTCTTTTGTTACAGTCAAAAAGATACGATTTACACCGTTGACAATTCCATCGAAAGCGTCATAAAAGCCACTGCAAAAGATTCCATTGTTCATGATCAAAAAGGTAAAATCCTTTATTTATATGGCGATGCTGTTATTTTTTATGAGGAAATTACTTTAAGTGCAGCTTACTTAATGGTTGATTTCAATAAAAATGAGGTTTTTGCTTCTTATTCTTTTGATAAAGACAGTAATAGAATTGGCTTACCAAAGTTTACAGATGGAACAGAGGAGATCATTGCCTCAAAAATTCGTTATAATTTTGATACAAAAAAAGGTTTTATTCAAGAAATGAAACTGAAGCAGGATGAAAATTATTTGTACATGGAAGTTGCGAAACGACAAGCAAATGAGGAAATCCATTTTAAAAAAGGTAGATTTACAACCTGTGATTTACAGGAGCCCCATTATCATTTTCAGTTGTCGAAAGCCATTCTAATTCCAGAAAAAAGAATTGTTTCTGGTCCAATGAATCTTTGGATAAAAGGAATTCCAACACCTTTGGGTTTGCCCTTTATGTTTATTCCTCAAAAGAAAATTGAAAAGCAAAAGCACGGTTTCATTTTTCCTCAATATAGTTTGCAATCTCCTTTCGGAATGGGTTTTCAGAATTTGGGCTATTTCCTTCCTATAAATGACAGTTTACAAACTACTTTTTATGCTGACTTGTATACCAGAGGTACTTTTGGCGTAAAAAATCAAACGTCTTATAAGATCAAATACAAATTTAGCGGTGATTTCAATTTTGGATTTCAGCGATTAAAAAGTGGATTTTTAGATACTTTACCAGTTAAAAAGTTGACCCTTGTTTGGTCGCATAGACAAGATTCTAAAGCTAATCCCTTATGGAATTTTTCCTCGAGTGTTAATTTTATGTCGGATAATAATCCGAAAGCAAATTTGGACCCTTTGAATCAGAATTATTTTCAAAATAGTTTAAATTCTGATGTTAATATTGCTCGAAATTTCCCAAGAAAGCCAATTACGATGGGGGTGAAAATATCTGCTAGACAGAACGCTTTTGCCAAAAACTACGCAATCACAAGTCCTGTTTTTAATTTTAATGTTACTCGTTTTTCACCATTTGCCATTTTTAAAAGAGACAAGTTAAGTTCGAAGAAGTGGTATGAACAAATTGTTATGACATACAATTTGGAAGCACAAAATAAATCCACTTTTCAAGATTCTTTGGTAAAGCAGAAACGATATGATTTGATTGGAGAAAGTTTTTTTAATGGAATAAATCAAAGTTCCACACTTCAAACGACCTTAAGTTTGTTTAAAAATACTTGGAAATTTAACCCTTCAATTAATTACACCAACAAAATTAATTTTCAACAAGTAGAAAAATATTATAATGGTTTATTAAATAATACACAAGTTGATACATTGCGAAAAGCTGGTATGAGTCAGAATTTATCTGTTAACTTGAGTTTATCCACCGTTTTATACTCATATTATCGTTTTATAGGAAAAAACAAACCCCTGATGCGACATATTTTGACTCCAAATTTTGCTTTCAGATATACTCCTTTATTGAATAAAGTTATTTCAGATTCAATAGGTGTAAATAAATCCTTGGTAACTTATTCTCCGTTTGAAAGAAGTGTTTATGCTGAAAGTGCAACCGCTAAAAGTGCTTTTTTAACTTTTGGATTCAATAATACCTTTGAGTTGAAACGAAAATCTGAAAAAGATACGCTAACAGGATTTAAGAAAACTAAAATTATTGATGCACTTTCTTTTAACGGTTCGTATGATTTACTAAAAGATACAATGAAATTAAGTCATATTACTAGTAATTTAAGAATTAGTCCTGCTAATTTTATCAATTTTGTGGCTTCATCATCTTTTAGTCCGTATAATTTTAATGATTCAACAAATGCTGATATAAATGAGTATTTGTGGAAAAGTGATAAAAAATTAGCACGCATGACACGTTTATCTTTAAATACAAGTTTTGTGATCACTTCTGCAAAAAGTAGAAATAAAATCGAACAAAATAACACTAATATAAATGAAAACTGGAATGCGGATTTTCAATATTATGCGCTTCATCCTGACCAATGGATTGATTTTGAAATTCCATGGAAATTTACAATAGGTCATATTTTTTATATAAATAGAAACCAAAAACCACTTGTTGATCAGAGGCAGTTTAATCAAACTCAAACAATAAGCCTTAATGGAGATATTTCAATCACGAAAAGATGGAAAGTACTTGTGGATAGCTATTATGATGTGAAAACACAAAAAATGATTAATACGCGATTAACATTCACAAGAAATCTACATTGCTGGAATTTAGCTTTCTTTTGGACACCAATTGGAAATAATCAAAGCTTTTTATTTCGAATTAATGCAAATTCGAGTTTGTTTCAAGATGCCAAAATTGAAATTAAAAAACCACCTACATTGTTCTAAAATCGATTTAGTTTCAATGAAAGAACCTTTTCTATCTATCAAATCTAAAATATTTAAGATGAATGAAGATGTATGCGCGCATATATAAATAATTATGTAATCATAAAATATTCATTGGAAACTATTAAATATTCATTAAATTCATGTTTTGGGATAAAATGGAAGTTTTTTGCTTGTTTTTATGGAATTAAAAATTTAGATTAGCATAACCAATTCAGAGAAATCTGAAACTAAAACAAAGTCTATGGAAAGAAGAATTACATTTCGCAATTTACTACTACTAATAGTATTTTTTATAAGTAGTTATACTATAGCCGCAACAATTACGGCAAAACCAGCTGGAGGAAATTGGAATGCTCCTGGTACTTGGGATTTAAACAGAGTGCCAGCCTGTGGTGATGTTATAGTTATTCCTTTTGGGGTAACTGTTAATATTCCTGCAAATGTTAATTTTACAGGATGTGCTGCTGGAAATCATGTTACAGTGCAAGTTAATGGTAGACTTACTTTTTCTAATGGTCGAAAGCTAAGGTTAAGTGCTGGTGGTTGTGTTCAGGTTTCTGTAACTGGGCAAGTGGTTCCTAGTGGAGTAGGAGGTGGAAACTCTGAATTAATTGAAATTGACAGTCAAGATTGGTGGCAAGCTGCTGATGGAACTTTACTTGGTAGTTCATCGCCAACAGGAGTTAATTTAGGTTGCGGAGTAATGTTGCCTGTAGAATTGTCATATTTTGATTTGGAATATGAAAATGAAGCGGCAAAGATTTCTTTTGCTTCTAGTTCTGAAAGAGATTTAGTAAATTATACGGTAGAAATTTCTCGAGATGGTTCATTTTGGCAAGAATTGGAAACGGTTAAAGCTGTAGGGAATTCAAATGAAAATCAAACTTACTCTGTTGTGGATAAAACACCATTTATTGGGGTTTCCTATTATAGACTTAGAAGCAAAAATTTAGACGGAACAACACGCTCTTTAGGTTTGATCACGGGAGAGTTTACTTCTGTTAAATATTTACTTTATCCAGTACCAGTTAATAAAACCTTATTTGTTGAAGGTTCGGATTTAGATAAGGCCAGCGTAACAGTTGTAAGTAGTTTAGGAGATCAAATGGAGGTTGAAAGTACCTTGATTGGAGATAAATTATCTTTTAATTTCTCTGAAGTTAAAAGTGGTGTTTACTTTTTAGTTATCGAAACTCAAAACACTAAAAAAACAGAACGAGTTGTTGTTGTTCATAAATAGCAATTTTAAATAATAAGTTTAAAAAAACCGAGGATTTTCCTCGGTTTTTTTGTTTCCTTCTGTTTAATTTATAGCTCTCCATACAGCACTTAAATGCGCTAGTGAAAAAGTATATCAAGGAGTGTGAAATGGTTGGAATAAAACCTTAAATAGCCAAGTGAAAATTAAAACATTTAGCGTGCGACCATCTATTATTAATGATTATATAAGTAGACTTTTTGATTGTGATATTTGTATAATTATCTTTTGGTTGTTTTTTACAAAATGATTAAAGTTGTTTTTCTAATTTAATGGGCTTATTTAAGTGTTTTTTTGAATAAGATTTATAGTGCACGAAAACCTTTAAATATTATCCTTAATTAGTGAATTTTGCCTTTATTAAGAATTAGCTATTTTTCCTAATAGGTATTTTAGCTACGAAACGGATAGGAATTTTTGCTCTTAATAAAAAAAGTCCTTGTTACCTTGTTGGTAATTGGCTTTTTACTTGTCCCAAAAACATGACTTGTTTTCAGGTTTTTTTGAACAAAAAAAAAGCTTACCATTTCTGATAAGCTTTTCATTTGTATATGTTTTTTTATTCTCTAATTATACCTAATTGAGAGAATACTCTGTTGTCTTTTACATCTGCAAGTTTAATGAAAGCAGATCTGATTCCACCTTGCATTTGACTTCTTGCATTAGATAATAATTGATCTCTTTCTGCGTTGTAATTTGCAGCTGTAGGAGCTTTGATTGTTTTTGTAATTTGAATCACATAAACACCTTGCTCACCAACCAATGGAATTGTTTTTTGTCCATTTTTCAAACCAGAAAATAATGAACCGACAACCTCAGCTTCAATTCCAGCACCTGGGATTTGAGGATTGGCAAAAGTAACTTCTCCTTTAGATACAGTAGAATTTAGTTTTCTTGCTAAAGCCTCTAATGATTTTTCGTTCAACATCATGTTAACAAAACGTTTTGCTTTGATTTCCTTCATTACTTCATATTTCATTCTTTCCTCGACATCTTCGAAATTTGGAATTCCTTTTTGTCTGATAGAAGTAATCATAGCAATAATGTATTTTCCTTGATCTTTAATAGGTGAAGAACATAAATCACCAACTTTGGCTTCTTCATCGTAAGCCAATTTAATAATTTTTTCAGCTGCCAATGTTGTTACGAAACCTTGAGCTTTTGGTTTTTCATCTAAAATTCTAACAGGACGAGAATAGTATCCATTTAATTGAGCAATAGAGTCAAATAATTCGATTTTATCTTTAATTGTTTTTTGTCTCGCTAATTTTGCATCTAGAGAATAAAGTAAATCATTTACCTTATCACTGATTTCCATTTCAGCTTCTGGACTTGCTTTCAAAGTCTTATCGATAGTTGATAAAACAGGGATTTTAGCATCTTTTTTACCTAAAATTTCGATAATGTGGTAACCAAAACTAGATTCTACAACAGCAATTTGACCAATTTTACCTGTACTAACAAATTTAGAAAACTCAGGAACAAATTCGTCATAAGCGAAATCTTCATATTTTCCACCTTTTTGCTGAGAACCTGGATCTTGACTGAATTTAGTTACATATTCTTCAAAGTTAGTTGCATTGATTAAACCAACTAAACTATCAGCCATTCTTTTCACTTTTTTGCTACCAACCGTGTCAGCTTTATTTGCTTGTAATAAAATATGACGAGCAGTTAATAATTGAGAATTGAAACTTTTTACTTTAGCTAAATAAACTTTTCCTTGAAAATTATAAGGTCCAACAATTTGGCCAACTGCTGACATTTTGAATACAGAATCCATGTATTGTGGATAAGTCATTCCTGGTTTAGCGTTAGGGTCAGTTTCTGAACGAAAAGGGAAAAATGCTTTAGGCATCATTTTTTTATTCACATCCTCAGAATTAGCGATTGCAAACAAACTATCGTTTTTGGCAGTGGCAAATTCTCTTTTCAATTTGTTTATTGTATTATTGAAAGTATTAGAATCTGCTTT
Organism: Flavobacteriia bacterium; assembly: GCA_046303515.1. GTDB lineage: Bacteria > Bacteroidota > Bacteroidia > Flavobacteriales_D > Crocinitomicaceae > M2408. The sequence goes on from JBKCGI010000247.1 coordinate 7,106, forward strand.
GTTAGCTTGAATCAAAACATCAAAGTATTTCACATCTCTACCAGCAGTTGCTTCGTATTTTTTCTCACCTTTGTGTTCTTCATAAAACTTACGAACCATTTCATCCGTAACTTTTACTTGATCGTCAGGAATTTCAGAATATCTTTTCATTACAAAAGAAATGTTCTTAACTTCTTTTTGAGCATTATATTCTTCTTTTGCTTCTAACTTAGTTACATAAACACCTTGTGCTAAAACTTGAAAATATTTTTCATTTTTACGTTGGTCACGTAATTGAGTTTTATTTTTTTCCCAGTTTTGTGAAACTTGAGGATCAGCAGATTTCTCCATTTCCTCTATTCTCTTTTGCAACAATCTTTTATTGAATTGGCCAGTAATAGAATCGGCAAAACTTTGCGCTAAATCTGGCATAACTGTAAAGCCATCTTCACCATATAAGTATGAATTTAACTCTTTTTCAGTACAATCTATTCCTAAAGCATCAAATTCTTTTTGCAAAATAACTTGGTCAACTAACATGCTCCAAGCCTTATCTTCAGAAGCGATTTGATCCTGTTCTGTATATTCTTTTTGAGCTTGTTGCGCTTGTTGCGCATCTGTAGCTCTCATAGCGTCTGCTAATTCAACGTATTTTTTTGAATCTGCAACTTCTCCGTAAATTGTCCCAATTCCGAACTCCCCACCTGATCTTCCAAAAATTGAATCCCAACCAGACATAATGAAAGCAAGCATTGCAACACCAATTACAATTAGTAATAAACCTGATTTGTCTCTAATTTTACCTATAATAGCCATTTTATGTTATTTATTTTTAAGGGTGCGAATATAAGTAGATTCATTCAATTCGCAAAGGAAAAAAAATATTTTTTTAACTTATTCTCGTTCAAATGAATAATAATTGTTAAAAAGAAACTTTAAAATTTGTATATATTACCTTGGTAATTAACTTTGCAGTATGGAAATAGGGAAAGAAATACAATCTAAATTCAAAAATTCAATACATAAAGCTATTGTAAATGTGCGTTTTACATCAAATTGGATGGGTAATAAACAACATGCTTACATGTCCCAGTTTGATTTAACTATGCCTCAATTTAATATTTTGCGAATTTTACGCGGAGCTAAAGATTTTATTAGCGTAAATTCGGTGAAAGAGAGAATGGTTGAAAAATCACCAAATACTACTCGTTTGATGGATAAATTACTTGAAAAAGAATTAATTGAGCGAGTTAGATGTGAAGAAGATAGGAGAGTGGTGTATGTCAAAATTTCGGAAAAGGGATTAGAATTATTAGCTAAAATTGATGTGGAATTTGAAGAAACATATTTTTTTGCTGCTAAACTAAGTGAAGAAGAAGCAGAAACATTAAGTTTATTATTAGATAAATTACGCGATTAAGATGCCACAGATTTCAAAAACGATACTTTTCCTAACAGGATTATTTATTTCTCAATTTACATTTTCACAAAGTCCAAATCAAAATTCTAAAATTGGAATTTTAATTGGTTCTGTGCTTGATTCCGTAAGTAAAAAACCATTAGAATACGTTTCTATAAAATTATATTCCGCAAAAGATTCTACAATTAAAGGTGGCGTTTTTACCGATGTTAAAGGTAAAATTAACTTGGATGAGATTACTTTAGGTAAATATTACATCAAAGTGGTATTTGCGACCTATAATACAATCGTTATTTCAGGTGTAAATTTTACTGCTGAAAAACCAAATCGAGACTTAGGTGAAATTTTACTGAGTCCAGAAAAATCTCAAAAACTAGATGAAATAAAAATTGTTGGAAAAACAGAAGCTATTTTAAATAATATTGATAAGAAAGTTTATAACGTAGCTGATGACAATACCGTGAAAGGTGGTTCTGCCACCGATATTTTAAAAAACGTTCCTTCCATTGAAATAGATCAAGATGGGAAAATTTCTTTGAGGGGTGATGGAAATGTGACCATTTTAATAGATGGAAGACCGAGTTCTATTGCTGGAGGTAATGGTAAAAGTTTTTTAGAATCTTTGCCTGCAAATACTATTGAAAGAATTGAAGTAGTTACGAATCCTTCTGCGAAATATGATCCTGATGGAACTTCAGGGATAATCAATATCGTTCTAAAAAAGAACAAGTTAAAAGGGATAAATGGTAACGTTTCATTGAGTTTAGGTACCGGTAATTTATTAAATGGGACGGCAGGCTTGAGTTTACGTAATGCCAAAATGAATGTGTATGGGACCTATTCTTACAAATATTATGAGGGATATCGAAATTATGAAAGTCTTTTAGAAAGAACCTTAAATGATACATCAATCTTTATTTTAGATCAGAATAGAGAGGGTACGGATTTAATGATTAATCATGTTGCTCGAGTTGGTTCTGATTTTTATTTGAATGATAGAAATACCTTTGGTTTATCAGTGACAGCTAATTTAGGAGACAGAGAGAGGACAGGTAATTTGAAAAATTTACAATTAGATGGAAATGATATTATTAATCGAGAATGGGATAGAATTTCATCTGATCCAAATGAAAATCAGAGTATGGATTTTAATATGAATTATAAAATTGACTTCAAAAAAGAAAAGGGAAGTTTATTGTTCGATGCCAACCATTCTCGTGGAACTGATGCTAATTCTGGATTTTATCATGAAGAATATATTTCTAGATTAGGATATCTAGATAATACCGCAGATTTATTTCAGCAGTTGAATAATAAAGATGTTTTTAATGTTTCAACTTTTCAAGCTGATTTAGTTCGTATTTTACCTAAATCTATGAAATTTGAAGGTGGAGCTAAAGCAATTTTAAGAAATTCTCAAGTTTTGACTTACTCTGAAACGCAAGATACTGTTTCTAAGCAGTATGTGGAAGATACTGTTGCAAATTTTCAATATGAATATGTGGAACAAATTTACTCCTTGTATGGTAATTTCGCGCAACAATATAAGAAATTCAAATATCAGCTGGGCTTAAGGGCAGAGCAAGCACTTCAGGCTCCAAATTTATTATCTGATACACTTTCATTTGAAAATCGATACAGAAATATTTTCCCTTCAGCTTTTGTGAAATATGAATTGGCAAAGGAGCAAGAATTAAGTTTGAGCTACAGCCGTAGAATTAATCGTCCAACTGCAGAGAACTTAAATCCTTTTACTAGTTATGCAGATCCTTTCAATTTGAGAATGGGAAATCCAGCGTTGAAACCAGAATATATCAATTCCTTTGACCTAGGCTATTCTTTGAATCGTAAAAAGGTAAATTTAACAGTTAGTGTTTTTTACAGACAAACAAATAGTGTTATTTCACGTGTGAAAACATTTTACGACAACGGAGCTACAGCCGTAACATATGCAAATATTGATAACAGTGAAAGTTTTGGACCAGAAATTATTTTTATTTACAGACCATTTACGTGGATGAAAAATGTGATTTCAGGGAATGGAAATAGTATCAAATATACTGATGACACTCAAGGGTTTGATTGGAATAATAGTGGGTTTTTCTGGAGTGTGAAATATGCTGGTACGTTTGATTATTGGAAAAAAACGGCTATTTTTCAAATTAATGCACAATATAATTCACCAAGAATTACACCTCAAGGTCAAGTGCAACCAAGAGCATCTATGGATATTTCCTCAGATAAAACGCTAAAAGGAGGGAAGTGGAATATTGGACTTCGTTTAACTGATGTATTTAATACACAAGAATTTAGAATGAAAGTTGAGCAACCTGGTACTTTTCAAGAGGCTAGGTTTAAACAAAACACAAGACGATTGTACTTGAATATCAGTTATAAATTTGGTAAATACGAAATCAAAAAAGCCAAAAATGATAATGGAGGCGGAGGGTTCGATATGTGATTATTGTAAATAAGTAATCACATAAAAACAAGGGATTATTTTTTACTAATTTTCACTAGGATCCAGAGGGAAATCTGAAATCAATTTATATTTTGGACCTAACTTATTCATAAAATATTTCCACATATCAACTTCTTGTGTCGTCAATATTTCTTGAAAATTATCAATATCACAAACAATCCATGCGTGATCTTTTATTTCTTGTTGCAATTGATTGGCTGACCAACCAGAGTAACCTAGAAAAAAACGAACTTTATCTTCAGCAATTATTTCTGGCGTTATAATTTTATATAATTGTTCAAAATCACCACCCATATAAATTCCTTCTGAAATTTGAAGACTGTCATTCAATTCATCTCCCATAGAATGCATGAAATAGAGAGTTTCTTTTTCAACTGGACCACCTACGCTGATTTTTGTATTCATATCAGGGAAATTGTCATTCAATTCCTTTAAATTTACTTCAAAATCATGATTCATGACAAAACCAAAACTTCCTTCTTTTGAATGTTCACACAAATAGACAACCGAGCGTTCAAAGTATTCGTCACCCATAAATGGATCAGAAAGTAAAATCCTTCCTTTTTTTGGGAGTAACTTGTTTGTAAAACTAATATCTGGAACCTTATTTGACATGTATTTGTGGAAAATTTGGTTAAAATTAATTAAATTATTTTATATCAAAATTTATTCCTAATAAAAAAATCCCCATCCGTCAGCTGACGGATGAGGATTCGATATAATTGTTTAATGAATTACTTTAAAGCGTCTAAACGTTTTTTGTATTCCATTGCCTTATCTTTGTTACCAGTTTTGTAGTTGGTTTCAAATAAGATTTGCAATACAACTTTATCGTTTGGATTTTTCTCGATGTATTTGTCTAATACTTCAATCGCTTTTGACATTTTTTCATTTGATTTTGCAATCAATTCAGCTTCTCTTTTGTCATTTGGCTCCAATTTGAAAGCTTCAGAACGGTATTCAGCAGCCCAGTTATACAAATGTGCACCTAATTGGTATTGGGCTTCTGTATAATTTGGATCAATAGCTAAAGATTTTCTTAAATTTTCTTCCGCTTTTTCATTTTGTTTCAAATCCATGTAGATTGAACCAATAACATAAAATAAATCCTTGTTGTTAGGTTCGATTGCAATAGCTTTGTTTAAGTAAATTTCAGCATTCACATTATCTTGTTTATTTAAATAAACATTCGCCATTGTTGTTAAAGGCTCAATACTTTTTGGGAAAGCTTCTTCAAAACCTTTTACAAAAGTAACTGCTTTGTCGTAATCTTTTTTGTCCAAACAAGAATTAACGACATATTTCATACATAAAATTGCATTTGATTTTGCTTCAGCATTTTCAACTCCAATCAATTGTTTGATTTCATATGCACCGGCAAACATTTGAGAAGCTATTTCATATGATGAATCTTTGTATAATTTCATTGCCATTTCAAAAGCCATTCCTGCTCTTTGATCTGTAAATTCTACAACATCACTTTTGTATTTCCCTTTTGGTCCATTATAAGCTTTCATCAAACTTTCTTTAGCTGTCAAATAATTTTGCTCAAGAACTTTTTCGTCAGGAACATTTTTTTGATCCATTGCAGCTATTTCTGTCATGCAATAATATATCAAACCTTTGTAGTAAAGCATTTTTTCATCTTCCTTCGTGTCAGGATGCTCTGCTGCTAAGTCGATGAATTTTTTTGCATTGTTTAAGGCATTTTGATTCGCTTGCATGTCACCGCTGAACATATTGTATTTTTGATACTCTAATACAGCAGAAGTTACATTCGTTTTTTGATTAAAAGCCACGTTACTAAAAGCAACAGAAACTGCTAAAACGATTACATGTTTAAAATTAACTTTCATTTTTTTAATATTTATTAATACTCTTAAATAACTAGATGCAGAAATAGTTCTTATTCCACATCTGGAGTTTCAGAATCTGTGTTTTCAATTTCCGTGCCACTTTCTTCATCTGTGTCGTTTGTTGAAACTATTATTGGATTTCCGTCTTCGTCAAAAACTTCTTCGTCTTCATCTTCACTACGTGGAACACGAGCTACAGCAGCGATTTCAGCATTTCCTTTCAAGTTAATTAAACGAACACCTTGAGCAGCTCTTCCCATCACGCGGATAACATCCATGTGCATACGAATCGTAATTCCACTTTTCGTGATAATCATCAAATCATCTTCATCAGTAACCAATTTGATTGCTAACAATGGACCAGTTTTATCTGTAATGTTGATTGTACGAACACCTTTACCACCACGATTAGTTACACGGTAAACTGCTTCACCATCTTCAGGATCGTTTAAGAAAGAACGTTTTCCATAACCTTTTTCAGAAACGACAAGGATGGTTTCAGTGTTGTCTTTCACACAAATCATTCCAACAACCATGTCTTTATCACTTTGCAGTGTCACAGCTTTCACACCAGAAGCGTTTCTTCCCATTGGACGAACTTTAGATTCATTGAAACGAATTGCTCTACCGGCTTTCGTTGCAATTACCATTTCGTTTGTTCCATCAGTTAAACGTGCTTCTAATAATTCGTCATTTTCACGAATTGTGATCGCGTTGATACCATTTGTGCGTGGACGAGAATAAGCCTCCAAAGAAGTTTTCTTGATGATACCTTCTTTAGTACACATAATAATAAAGTTGTTTTTCACGTATTCAGTGTCAGTCAAATCTTGTACTTTCACATACGCTTTTACTTTATCATCTTGCTCAATATTCAACAAGTTTTGAATTGCTCTACCTTTCGCTAATTTATTTCCTTCTGGAATTTCGTAAACACGCATCCAGAAACATCTTCCTTTTTCAGTGAAGATTAATAAATAATTGTGATTTGTAGCGACAAATAAATGTTCTAAGAAATCTTTATCACGAGTAGTTGAGCCTTTGGAGCCCATTCCTCCTCTGTTTTGAACTTTGTATTCAGATAAACTTGTACGTTTGATATATCCGGCATGAGAAATTGTAATAACTACTTCTTCATCTGGTATTAAATCTTCCATACGCATTTCACTAGCAGAATATTCAATTCGAGAACGACGCGCATCTCCGTATTTTTCTTTAACGTAGTTCAACTCATCTTTAATGATTTGCATTCTACGTTCTTCTCTCGCTAAAATATCTTTTAAGTCAGCAATTAAAGCCATTAAATCTGCATATTCTGCACGTAATTTATCTTGTTCAAGACCTGTTAATTGTCTCAAACGCATTTCAACGATCGCTCTTGCTTGTAAATCACTTAAGGCAAAACGAGTGATTAAGTTTTCTCTTGCTTCGTCTGGACTTTTTGAGGCACGAATAATTTTGATTACTTCATCTATATTATCTGATGCAATAATCAAACCTTCTAAGATGTGCGCTCTGTCTTCAGCTTTACGTAAATCAAATTTAGTACGACGAATAATTACTTCGTGTCTGAATTTGATAAAATTTGATATTAAGTCTTTTAAGTTTAATTGGTATGGTCTACCGTCTACTAAACAAATGTTATTGACTGAAAATGAAGTCTGTAAAGCTGTGAACTTAAACAGTTTGTTTAATACAACATTTGAGATAGCATCACGTTTTAATTCATAAACGATTCGCATACCATTTCTATCCGACTCATCACGAATATCAGAAATTCCCTCTAATTTTTTATCGTTGATTAAATCTGCAGTCTTTTTAATTAAATCAGCTTTATTTACTTGATAAGGAATCTCTGTAACGATTATTTGTTCACGTCCGTTTGATTCTTCAATTTCAGCTTTTGCACGCATTACAATTCGACCACGTCCAGTTAGCAAAGCCTCGCGAACACCTTCGTATCCGTAAATTATACCTCCAGTTGGGAAATCTGGTGCTTTAATGTAATTTAAAAGTTCTTCAACTTCAATTTCTGGATTGTCAACGTAAGCAATACAACCGTCAACAACTTCAGATAAATTGTGAGGAGCCATATTTGTTGCCATACCAACTGCGATACCTGAGGCACCGTTTACCAATAGGTTTGGTATTTTAGTTGGTAATACAGTTGGCTCTTCAAGAGAATCATCAAAGTTTGGTTGAAAATCAACTGTTTCTTTTTCTAAATCCTCAAGCATTTCTTCAGCAATTTTTTTCAATCTTGCTTCCGTGTAACGCATTGCAGCAGGGCTATCGCCATCTACTGAGCCGAAGTTACCTTGACCATCAACTAAAGGGTAACGTAAAGACCAAGGTTGAGCCATACGTACCATTGTATCATAAACTGAGCTATCACCGTGTGGGTGGTACTTTCCTAATACCTCACCAACGATTCTCGCTGATTTCTTGTGAGGTCTATTGGAATAAACTCCTAAATCTTGCATTCCGTACAAAACACGTCTGTGAACTGGTTTAAAACCATCTCTCACATCTGGTAATGCTCTTGAAACGATAACTGACATTGAATAATCAATGTAAGCTGATTTCATTTCATCTTCAATGTTAATCTGAATTATTCTTTCTCCGTCTGCCATAATGTCATTCTAACTTTTTTGCATAATCTTTGCTTAATTCAAGCAAGGGCTCGAAATTAGTCAATAAAAAGAGATTAACAATATGTTAAAAAAAGCATTTTATAAACAAAATTCTGTGGAAAATTGTGTTTTTTGCTGAGTTATTAACAATTTAATTGAATTATATTTGTGTCTGTGATAAAAAAACGTTTATTTAGCAACAAACTTAGAAGTTAATGGAAGCAAAATTTTCACCAAGAGTAAAAGATGTGATCGCCTTCAGTAAAGATGAAGCGGTGCGATTAAGTAACAATTATATTGGTGTAGAACATTTATTATTAGGTTTAATTCGTGAAGGTTCTGGAAAAGGAATTAGAATATTAAAGGAATTTAACTTAGATTTATCCCAAATAAAATTGGAGTTGGAAAAAGCAGCGCCTAAATCAGAAGCTTTAAGCGAACATTTGAATGCAAATATTCCTTTAGTAAAGCAAGCTGAGCGAGTGTTGAAAATGACTTATTTAGAAGCAAAATTGTTCAAAAGTCCTATGATTGGAACAGAACATTTATTGTTATCAATTTTAAAGAATGAAGATAGTACAGCTTGTTCTATATTAAATAAATATGGTGTTATTTACGAAAATTCAAAAGAAGAATTAGAAACTATGTTAGAAGAGAATCAATTGCCTAGAGCAGAATTCCCTGGCTCATCAGATGACGAAGGGGAGAATTTTGGTGCTGCTCAGAAAAAATCTGCAGACCCAAAATCAAAAACACCAGTATTAGATAATTTTGGTAGAGATTTAACCAAAATGGCCGAAGCTGGAAAGTTAGATCCAATTGTTGGACGTGAAAAAGAAATCGAGCGAGTAAGTCAAATCTTATCGCGAAGAAAGAAAAATAATCCAATTTTAATTGGTGAACCAGGAGTTGGTAAAAGTGCGATAGCTGAAGGTTTAGCTTTGCGAATTGTTCAACGTAAGGTTTCGCGAATTTTATTCAATAAACGAATTGTTTCGTTAGATTTAGCTTCTTTAGTTGCAGGTACAAAATACCGTGGTCAGTTTGAAGA
>JBKCGI010000248.1:0-30851 GCA_046303515.1 Flavobacteriia bacterium
TCCAGCTGTTTTAGTTGAGACTGAAAATAGTAAATTTAATATTATTACCAAACAAGATATTATTTCAGCGATTGCTTAGGAATATTTCTAATGAAAATAAAAAAAGACGTAAATTAATTTTTACGTCTTTTTTTTGTGAAGATTTTATTCTTATAAAGTTATAATGTAATATGTCTTTCTTTTTTCTCTTGATAGATATCGCCAATATTGACTAAAATCCCTGTTTCCTCAACGCCTCCAAAATCAGGATTTACCGCTGTTCCAAAAGTTTTCATTGTGGGAGAGAGGTGCATGTAAATATTTACCAAAGGAGGAACATTTTCACCACGTTCTCTTACATACGAATTGAGCACTTTAAATCCATCTTTAAAATCCAAACCTTTCAATTGATTTTCAACAAATTGATTGTCGTAATTTTGTTCCAAAGGATGAAAAGGTTTCATTAAATTTTCATTATCTGGAAAATAGTGGTGCATAAAATGAAGCAAAAAATCTCGTGCCTCGGTATTAAAATTTGGATACATCGTCACCTTCCCAAAGAAATATTGAATCTCAGGATTTTGAATTACAATAGCTCCTAAACCGTCCCAAATATTATCCAAAGCAAACAAACCCTTTCTAGGATTAACACTCGGTTGAAAATTTGGCTGCACCCAACTTCTTCCTAATTCAATAGTTTTAGGTAAAAATTCTTGTATAAATCTATCGGTAAAATCAAAATAATGACTCGTTGAAAGATGAATTTCTTTTGAATCCTCTGCAATTGCTTTTTCGCACAAAATATATCGATATCCACCAACTATTTCTTCATCTTCAGGTGACCAAACAATTAATTGATCATAGCAAATATCATTTGTATCAAACTCATCCAAATCACAATCCAGGCCAGTTCCGCCACCAGAGGCACGAAAAGTAACTTCTCTCAAACGACCAATTTCTTTTAAGGTATTTGGTGCATTGTGAATATTCACCGAATAAATTTCATTGTCTCCTTTTCTTGTTTTACGTAAAAAACGATCTGAATTTAATTCTGATTTAAGGATTTCCTTTGAAATGGGATCAATAATGTTTTGCATAGTACAAAGATAAAAAAATAGATTTACTTTGACAATTTATAAACGCGCTCTCTGATTTCATTCGCCCAAGCTCTTAAGCTCATACTTGAATTAATATCATCTGGATAAATTGGTTTTCCAACGGTAAATGTAACAGTCACATTTTTTTGTTTGAATAATTCATTGGCTAAATAAAGCATTTCAACGTTTGCTTTTATTCCTAAAAATTTCCTAAAATTGGCTAAGCGATAAAAGAAATTGGACATTTTTCCATCAATGTAAATTGGGATTATCGGATTATTTCCTTTTTTTGACAAAGTGATGAAGGTTTTTTTCCATTCTAAATCACGCACCTTTCCGTTTGATTTACGACTTACAAGTCCTGCAGGAAATACTCCAATTAATTGATCTGATTTAAATAAATCATCCATTTTTTGAAAAGTTCCTTCATTGTTTTTACCATGCTTGTTGACACCAACAAAAAGTTCTTTTAAAGGTTCCAATTGTAAAAGTAAATCGTTCACAATGTATTTTATATCCGTTCTGTGCTCTTTTAAAATGTGAACTAAGGCTAAGGCGTCCATGCCACCTAAAGGATGATTCATTGCAAGTGTAGCACCACCCGTTTTTGGAATATTTTCAATTCCTTTAATTTCAATTTTCATCTGAAGTAAATCAACAACAGCTGAACAAAATTCTTGATTTTTTTTACCAGGATTTTCTTTCAAAAATTGATTGATTTCCTTTTGGTGAAGAATTCTTTCAAGATATTTAATAATAAATCCAGGAAGCCATTTCAATAAGCGTGGATTTTTACTACCAATTAATCTTTTGATGTCGATAAAGTTTTTCTCTTCCATGTATTGTAATGTCGCACAAATTTAACAACTTTGTGGTGATTTTGAAACAAAATAAAATGAAAAATGTAATTCTTTACCTTCTAGTTTTGTTACCTATGCTTTTTTCGGCTCAGGAAAAACAAAAAACCTCTCGAAAAAATAGTTTTTACGCTTATTGGGGCTGGAATAGAGGATACTATACAAACTCTGATATTACTTTTACAGGGAATGACTATAATTTTGAATTAAAAGATGTTGTTGCCAAAGACAGACAGTCTCAATTTAGTTTTAGAACCTACTTTTCACCTACAAAATTGTCCATTCCTCAATACAATTTTCGTTTTGGATATTTTATTTCAGAAAAATATTCCATTTCTTTTGGTGCTGACCACATGAAATATGTGATGGTTAACAATCAAATGTCAACGATTGATGGAGAAATAAAAAATTCAGGAACAGTTTATGATGGAAATTATGATAATCAAGCGTTTCAGATAAAAACAGATTTTTTATTGTTTGAACATACGGACGGCTTAAATTATGAAAACATTGAATTGCGTCGTCACGATGAGTTTTTTAATCGCAAAAAGATAAATATTTCCGTTTTTGAAGGGATAGGAGTGGGTGCATTAGTACCAAGAACAAATACTACTTTAATGAATTATAAGCGTTACGACGAATTTCATTTGGCAGGATTTGGAATTGGATTGGTTGGAGGAATCAATATTGAGTTTTTTAATCATTTCTTTCTTCAAGCAGAAGCAAAATTTGGTTACATTAACATGCCAGATATAAGAACAACAGAATTTGAAGCTGACAGAGCAAAACAACAATTTGGATTTGCACAATTCAATGGTTTGTTTGGATATAGATGGAAATTTCAGAAAAGAGTAAAATAGAAGTAATATTTTAATAAATTATCTTTTTATTATCTCATCAGCAAATTAGTACATCAGCTAATTAATTTAACCGTTCATCTAATTTTTAAACTTAATTAATATTTGAATGTTATTTTTGTGTTTGTGTATAAATTGATATTCATAGCTTTTATTTCCCTTTCGGCATTTAGTGTAAATGCTCATCAATATTTTTTTGCTTTTGCAGAAGTTGAATATAATCAAATGCAGGAATGTTTGGAAGGAACTTTGATACTTTCTGCACACGATTTAGAAGAATGCCTAATCGAGAAAGGCAGCCTTAATACAAAATTTGACAAGTTAACTCATGATTCACTTTCTATTGCCATTTTAGGTCAAGAATTGTTTTCAGATTTTAAGTTTAATTATCAAGGTAAAGTGATAAAGTTGGCGGCACAAGACTTTTTTTTGACTAAAAATGGCTTAATCGAATTTTATTTTAGAAGTGAAAAAATCAAACTTGAAAAAGAATTTGAACTAGAATTCTCAAATTTAATGGATGAATTTCCACAACAGCAAAATAAAATCACTTTTATTTACAACGGAAACAAACAAACAGCTTCCTTTTTAAATGATAAACGAAAACAGAAACTAACTATAGAATAAAACCAAAACTAAAAGATGAAACTAATATTTACAAGTGTTTTCCTAAGTGGAATGTCAATTTTGTCATTTGGACAAAGTAAATTCGCGCAATTGGATATGGAATTACCAACTCCAAATGAATTTAGAAATGCCTCTGGTGGACCAGGACATCATTATTATCAGCAAAAAGCGGATTACAAAATTTCTTTAGTTTTGGATGATGATAAGCAAAAAATTACTGGTGAAGAAACAATAACTTACACCAATAATTCTCCTGATAATTTAGAGTTTTTATGGTTGCAATTGGATCAAAATATTTATGCAGAAAACTCTGATTCCAAATTGATTGAAGTTGAAAAAATGGAAGACTTTAAAAATATTGGAGATGTAAAACGTAAGTTTTTCTATTACGATGGTGGTTTTAAAATTGAATCGGTTAAATCATCCAATGATCAAAATTTGACATACTTCATCAACAAAACGATGATGCGCATTAATTTAGAAAAACCTCTTGGAGCAAAACAAAGTATTTCGTTTAAAATCAAATGGTGGTACAACATTAATGATCGTGCAAAAGTTGGTGGTCGTTCAGGTTTGGAATATTTCAAAGAAGAGAATAATTATATTTATACAATCGCTCAGTTTTTCCCTAGAATGTGTGTTTACAATGATGTGGAAGGATGGCAAAATAAGCAATTTTTAGGAACAGGAGAATTTACTTTGCCTTTCGGAGATTACGAAGTAAACATTACTGTTCCAGCGGATCACGTGGTAGGAGCAACGGGGGAGTTACAAAATGCGAATGATGTTCTTACTTCCGAACAACGCAATCGTTTTAAAGCGGCTTATACGGCATCTGAACCAATTCAAATTATCACTCAGAAAGAAGCGGAAGCAATAGAAAAAGGAAAAAGTACAAAAACAAAAACCTGGAAATTCAAGGCTGTTAACGTACGAGATTTTGCTTTTGCTTCGTCTCGAAAATTTATGTGGGATGCGCAAGGAGTGAAAATTGGTAATAAAACTGTTATGGCGATGTCTTATTTTCCTAAGGAAGGAAATCCTCTTTGGGATAGATATTCAACTAAATTGGTTGTTCATACCATTAAAACTTATTCTAAATACACAACTGATTATACATATCCTGTAGCAATTTCTGTGCATACAGATCGCATAGGAATGGAATATCCTATGATTTGTTTCAATGGCGGTAGACCTGAAAAAGATGGTACTTATTCTGAAGATACCAAATACGGAATGTGGGGAGTGATTATTCATGAAGTAGGACATAATTTCTTTCCAATGATTATCAATTCTGATGAACGTCAATGGTCTTGGATGGATGAAGGATTAAACACTTTTGTACAATATTTGACAGAACAAGAATGGGAGAGAGGATATCCATCAAGAAGAGGTCCAGCGCCTTATATCACAGATTACATGCGTGGAGACAAGAAATTTATTTCACCAATTATGACGAATTCGGAATCGATTTATCAATTTGGAAATAACGCTTACGGTAAACCAGCAACAGCTTTAAATATTTTGCGCGAAACGATTATGGGGCGTGAATTATTTGATTATGCTTTCAAAATGTATTGTGAACGTTGGAAATTCAAACATCCAACTCCTGCTGATTTTTTCAGAACTATGGAAGATGCTTCAGCGGTTGATTTAGATTGGTTTTGGAGAGGTTGGTTTTTTTCAACAGATTTCGTTGATCTTTCTTTAGATGATGTGAATCAATTTCAATTGAACACGCAGGATCCTGTTGCCGAAAAAGAAATCAAACGTTTAGAAGAGTTAGAAAAATCGCAATTTATTGGTGATATCCGCAATAAAACTTCCATCAAGGAAACGGTCAACGAAAAAGATCCAAATATTGATGATTTTTACGCAAAACGTAATAAATACAAAGCTGACAAGATTGATGAACTTCAGTACAAAGAAACCATGGAGAAACTTTCTGATGAGGAAAAAGCCTTATTGAAAGCTAACAAGCAGTTTTATGAATTGAAATTCACGAATAAAGGTGGTTTGGTTTCTCCAATTATCATTCAAGCAACTTTTGAAGATGGAACAAAACAAACTACATATATTCCTGTAGAAATTTGGAGAAAAGAGGAGTTCAAAATTTCGAAAGTTATGATTTATGATAAAAAGGTTGTTTCGTTCCAAATCGATCCATTTTTGGAAACAGCAGATTGTGATGTAGATAACAATTCTTGGCCAGCGAAAGTGCAGCCAACTCGATATCAATTGTTTGAACAAAACAGAACGAGAGAGAATCCAATGCAGCGAGCTAAAAGGGCAGAGGAGCTAGAGAAAAAATAATTTAAAAGGATGCGAACAAGCATCCTTTTTTTATGCATTTATATTCAAAATAGTTTTCAACATCGTCTGAAAATCCTTGATAGTTTATTATTTTTGTGTTTTTAAAATAAATAGACATGAATTCTTGGTTTACAGTAAAAGTAAAATATACAAAACAATTAGAAAACGGAACATTTAAGCGTGTTTCAGAGCCATATTTGTTGGCTGCAATGACATTTACAGATGCAGAAGCACGAATTTATGAGGAATTAGGTTCAATTATTAGAGGAGAATTTGTTGTTACAAATATTGCTAGAACAGATTTTCACGATATTTTTTATTACGAAGATAGCGATTCATGGTATAAATGTAAAATTTCCTACGAATCTCAAGATGCAGATAGCGAAAAGCAGAAGAAAATTTCTCAAAACTTTTTAGTGAATGCTCGTTCTGTAAAAGAAGCCTTTGAACGTTTGCAAGAAAGTCTAAAAACTTTGATGGTTGATTTTGATATTCCGTCAATTATGATTTCTCCGATTGTTGATATTTTCCCTTATAGCGAGAATTTAGATAAGGAAATTTCAAGAACACCTTTAGCAGATTTTGATGAACCAGTTGTGTCTACGGGAAAACCAGTTTTTTCAGCAGCAGGATCTGATTTAGATGATGAAGATTTTGAAGATGAAATCGAAGAGGAAGAGGCTGATAGCGATTTAGAAGATAATTTTTCTGAGGAAGATTAAATATTTTTGATGAAAGATTTTTTAGATCTTATAAAAAACGACCATCATCAATTTGATCAAGGTAAACTCGAAGATCATTTTGCTAATGAGCCTTTTACAATGATTTCAGCTTGGTTGCGCGAGGCTTTGGAACGAAATGTTCATGAACCAAACGCAATTTCTGTTTCAACGATTGGCTTGGATGGTTTTCCTCAAACACGTATTGTGTATATCAAAGAATTGTTGGAGGAAGGAATTGTTTTTTACACGAATTATCATAGTGATAAAGGAAAGGCTATAGAAGCAAACAATAAAGTTCATGTTTTGATTTTTTGGCCAGAATTGGAACGTCAGATTCGAATTTCAGGTTTGATTGAAAAAATTCCTGCGGAAATGAGTGATGAATATTTTAATTCTAGACCTTATGGAAGTAAAATTGGCGCTTGGGCTTCTCATCAAAGTGAGAAATTAAGTTCTCGTCAGGAATTAGAAGAAAGAGTGCATGAATACGCTAAAAAATTTCCTAGTGAAGTTCCGCGACCTCCGCATTGGGGTGGATATTTAGTAAAGCCTCTCAAAATTGAGTTTTGGCAAGGAAGACCATCGCGCTTACACGATCGAATTGTGTACGAAAAAGTAGAAAATACTTGGTCAATTTATAGAATTAATCCTTGATACATGTTTGATTTAGAGCCTCATATTTTTTCCCTTTCAAATGGAATTCGAGTGGTTTATGTTCATGCTCCAGCCCAAGTTGCACATCTTGGTGTCACAATTTTAGCTGGTTCAAGGTACGAAAATAAAGGCGAAGAAGGTTTAGCTCATTTTTTAGAACATTGTATTTTTAAGGGCACAAAAAAGCGAAGAAGTTTACATATATTATCTCGTTTGGATTCTGTTGGAGGAGAATTAAATGCCTATACAACCAAGGAGGAAATTTGTGTATATGCTTCTTTCACAAAAGAATACATTAGGAGAAGTTCAGAGTTAATTTCAGATATCGTATTAAATTCAACATTTCCACCAAAGGAAATTGAAAAAGAAAAAGAGATTATTTTAGATGAGATAAACTCTTATCTAGATGCACCAAGTGACAAGATTTTTGACGATTTTGAAGAACACTTGTTTAAAAATCATGAACTAGGAAACAATATTTTAGGCACCAAAGAATCCGTTGGTTCATTCTCACAGCAAGATTTATTGAATTACGTACATCGTTTTTTCTTCCCTGAAAATATGGTAATTTCATTTGTTGGGGACATTTCAACAACTAAGTTAAAAGCCATTTTGGAAAAAGATTTTGGAAGTTTGAAACATCAATCAACACTTTTAAAACCAACTGATTTCAATTCTTATCAAGCTTTTAAAATTCGCTCTAAAGAAGCAAATATTCAAGCACACGGAATAATTGGTGGATTAGCACCAAGCTACAACGACGAGCACCGTCGCGCAATGACATTATTAATCAATGTACTAGGTGGTCCTGCTTTAAATTCACGTTTGATTCTTTCCATTCGTGAAAAATATGGTTATTCTTATAATATTGAAGCAAATTATTCACCTTTTGCGGAAACAGGTTACTGGTCAATTTATTTCGGTACGGATCAAAAATACTTGAATAAAACCATCAAATTGATTTATAAGGAATTGAAATTAATTCGCGAAAAATCTTTTACAGAAAGTCAACTGAAAGGGGCAAAGGAACAACTTAAAGGACATTTAGCCTTGTCTTTGGATAGTAATTCTGGGATTATGCTTGGACTTGGAAAAAGTTTGTTGTTGTTTAATCAAATTGATTCTATTCAAGAAATTTACGCAGGAATTGATAAAGTAACTGTACAAGATTTACAAGAAGTTGCGACAAAATATTTTGATGAGTCAACTATTTCAGAATTGATTTTTGAGTTGGAATGAAAATTCTTGTTTGGATAATATTATCTTGTGTCTTTTTTGCACCAGCTTTGTTTCTTGCCGAAAATCATGAAATTCAAAAAGGAATAGATTTATATCAAAAAGGTGATTTCGAGAAGTCAAAGGATATTTTTGAACATTTAATTGAAATTAAGAAGAATTTGTCAATTGAAGAAAAAATCCAAATTTTCAACAATCTAGGTAATATTTTCGCAGACCAAGGTAAAAATACGGCCGCACTTTCGAATTATCAGAAAGCCTTAAAATTAGCGAAACAATATAATAAAAAAATAGATGAAGGTAAAGTGCTTAAAAACATTGGAGCACTTTATGTAAGTTGGAAAAAATTCTCTGAAGCAGAAAATTATTATTTCAAGGCTTTAAAATTAGGTGAAAAGTATCAAGATTTTAAATTGATTGCCGATTGTTACAATAATTTAGGTACTATTTATGAGCAAATCAATGCGTTAGAAAAGGCAAAAAAGTCTTATTTAAAAGCTTTGGAGTTTTATCAAAAACAAAATTCCGATTTAGATATCGCAATGGTTTACAGTAATTTAGCGATAGTATTTAAAACTGAAGGTAAGGTAGATAAATCGATTGAATATAATGTTTTGGCGCTAGATTTTGCTAAAAAAGGAGAAGATTTGTGGATGTCTGCAGCAATTTCAAATAATATTGGAAATGCTTATTCTGAAAAAAGAGATTTTACCAACGCAGAAAAATATTGCAGAGAGGCAATTCAATTATCTCAAGATATTAAAGCTATTGAAATTACAATCATGGCTTATGAATCTTTGGCTGAAATGTTTGAGAAAAAAGGAGATTTTAAACAAGCATATTTTTTTTCAAAAAAAATGATTGTGCTCAATAATGAGTTTTTAAATAGTAATCAAACCCAGCAATTTTCTGAATTAGAAGTTAAATTTAAAACCAAGGAAAAAGAACTTGAAAATCAAAAATTGAATTTCGAAAAAAAACAAATCGAAAAACAAAATTATTTAAATATCAGTATTTTTAGCTTTGTTTTTGTACTCATTTTACTAGTTGTAATCTTTTATTTCCGCGTAAAACGTCAAAAAATTCTATTTCAAAAACAAAAAGAATTAAATAATGCTGTTTTGGAAAGCGAAAACAAAGAAAGATTTAGAATTGCACGGGATTTGCACGATTCAGTGGGACAAATGCTTTCCGTAATAAAAATGCATTTATCTAACCTTCCAGAAAATGATTCTTTGGGTGAGTTGGTAGATAAAACAATAACAGAAGTGAGAGCAATTTCTCACAATTTGATTCCTGAGGCACTTAATTTTGGATTAAAAAGAGCATTAGAAGAACTTGTTGAAAAAACACAAGTGGAAGGGAAAGTTAGAATTGATATGGATTTTAAAATTGAAAAAGCTCAAATACATCTTTCCAAAGAAAAGGAATTAATGCTGTTTCGAATTATTCAAGAATTACTTGGAAATACACTGAAACATGCCCAAGCCACTGAAATACAGCTAAAAATAATAGAAATTGGTGGTGAAATCGAATTGCTTTTTTCAGAAAATGGAATTGGATTTGATGTGAAAAAAATTGCAAGTTCAGAAGGTTTAGGTTGGAAAAACACCTACGCACGATTGTCATTACTGAATGGTGCAATAGAAATTTCATCTGAAAAAAATAAAGGTTCACAAATTAAAATTTCACTACCCAATGCTTGAAAAAGAATTTAACATCATGTTGATAGATGATCATCAATTAATTATTGATGGGATTAAAAGTATGTTTACAGAGGAAAAACGGATTCATTTTGCCTTTGAAGCCAATGATGGTTTGACCGCCAGAGAAATTATTTCAGAAAATCACAACAAAATTGATTTAATCATCGCCGATGTAAACATGCCTGGATTGACCGGAATAGAATTGTGTCAATTTGTAAAACAAAATTTTAATGACATAAAAGTTTTGATTTTATCCATGTTTCAAAGTACTTCTGTTGTAAAAGAAGCAGTTTTTGCGGAAGCAGATGGATACATCATCAAAAATACAGGTAAAGTTGATTTTTCAAAAGCCTTATTTCGGATTTTGGATGGTGGAACCTATTATTCTGAAGCAATTATGCCCTTGATTTACAAAGAATATCAAAAGGAACAAGAAAAGAAAGAAGCAATTTCAATTTTATCACAACGTGAGATTGAAGTTTTAGCTTTGATTGTGAAAGAACTAACAAGTGAGGAAATTGCCAATCAACTTTTTATTTCCAAAAAAACGGTGGATAATCATAGACAAAGTTTATTGCATAAAACGCATTCAAAATCTACGGTTGGATTGGTGAAATTTGCCATAAAATGTGGTTTAGAAGTGTAAATTAGGTATTAATACCTATATGGTTTTGGTATAATTGCCTATTTCATGAAGTTTTGTTCTCAAGTACATTTGTATTATGATTTTAAAACGTAAACAAATGAAAAAAATTCAATTTATTTTTGCAATATTTATACTTTCAGTTTCAAGTATTTTAGGACAAACTAAAGGTAAATATGATTTAGACTTATATCAAAAAAGACTTTCATTAGTTCCTAAAGTTGAACTTGGACTATTTGGTCAAATGGCTCCAATGAATTTTGGACTTGATGCTTCTTATTATGTGAAAAATAATTTATCATTTCAAACGTCATTTGGTACTGGTAAGGAAAATAATAAAGTTGAAATTGGAGGAACTTTCTGTTTAAAAAATGAAATAAAATCAAAGGATGCAAAGGTTTTTGATAAAACGATTAGCCAAGATTCAAGAGGTGAAGTTTATCAAGTTTTACTTACAAAAGTAAATTTCCACTCAATAAGAGGAATAAGAGGAGGAGCCTACAGAAGAGGTTTTGATATTTCAGTTTTTGAAGCGAATGATATGGGTTATGATGAAACCGAAATGGTACTAGTTTCAGGTGGAACTGAAACTCCTTATATTTTGGGGAAGGAGCAATATAATTACACTGTAACATCTTTAAAAGCTTATAACTTTTCAGCAATTGGAGTTTACGCTGGTTATTATATATATAACTCAAGAAATACAACAAATTCAAATTTGGAAACGGGAACCTTTTCAAAAGGTCGTAAAAATTATGGTTTGGGAATAGCGACTGATCTTTTAATTGGAGGCGGATTACTCTCAGTCCCAAATGATTTTAAAAATTCATATAAAATTGAAAATCAAGTTGCTTCAGGTTTGCCAGTTGGTGCAAGATGTAATTTAGAATTTTCTTATTATGTAGGAAAAAATCATCAAACAGCATTTTTTACAAATATGGAATTTGGAAAATACCCAAAAGTTGGCGGATTTGTTGCTCTGTGGGGTATAGGAGTAAGAATAGATTTGCTGGAAAAAATTGTGAGTAACTAAAAAAATATTAATTTTACTTTAAAATTAGATTTATGAAATTAATAGGACTTATAATTTTGCAATTAACGCTAATTTGTTCCTTTAGCTTTAATGGATATTCCCAAGAAATAATTCACAAAAAAGCCAAACAAGTTTACATTGGTGCCATTTGGGGTGGCGGTTATGGTTATTTAGAGTGGAATACTGATCTTGAAAAAGTTTTGAAGTCCAAAAAATATTCTGATGCTGATATTAAGGAAATGGAGCGATTAACAAAAGTTGAAAACCATCCGATTCATATCAATTCTCCAGAGTTGTTTTTTGCAAATAAATTTCACTTTCATAATTTTCACGTCAAAGAAATTGCAAGTTTTGAAAGTCTATATGTACCTGACAACAGGAATTTAAAATATAAATTACTTTGGATTCCTTATGAAGAGAATCAAAATCAGGTAGAGGGTTTAAGGCCAACTGATAAAAATGGATTTTACATCATCATGCACAGAATGAGTGTAAAAAGTAAAGCCGAGCCAAAGGAAGGTTTAACCGTAATATCAAAAGCTGATTTAGAGAAAATTAATGCTGAAAAAGCTAGACTTGCGGCTCTAAAAATGGAACAGGAAGCCCTAGCAGCGGAAAGATTGAGTAAAACATATACAATCACATATGTTTTAAGAAAAGTAAGTTCAAATTTTATTTCTGCAGCAGTTTATTACAGTGCTGTTTGCGTGGAAGTATATGATTCAAGAGATACACGTTCGGAGCAAAGAATGAAACAACAGGCTGAGAGCGAGTTTCAAAAAAATGTAAAATTAAACGGTTATGAAATTCATTCTGTTCATTTTGATAAAATGCCAGCAAAAGATGCCATAAGATTGGTAGGAGCGTTGATAGATTTGAGTGACACGAGATTATTGAGAACTGAATTGTAATAGAAATAAATTGATGAAAAATCTGCTAATAGTTGTTATATTTTTTTCGAGAATTTTCTTGTATTCCCAAGATTTTTCGGATAATTTCACTTACGTTGGAGTAGGTGTAAACAAGTACATTTACGGATTAACTCCCTTTGATATTTATGCTTACGATGTAAATCATTTGAGCACTAATACTAACAAATATGCAAAGTTTAGGTATGCACCTGGAATTGTTTTGGGAAGTTTTGTTGGAGAAAATTCGGTAAAAGGAAAATTTGAATATACATTCAATTCAAAGCGAAGTGATGCAGAATATACGGAAATAAGTTATTTGGACAGTTTACCATACGAAATCAAAGAAAAAATCAAGGTCAACTATGCTCAATTCAAGGTTGGAGTCTTTACAAGTATTGGAAAAAAAGGAAATTTTGCTCTCGCGACTACATTAGACTTAGGTGTTTTGAACAATAAAATAAAACGCTCAGGAGGTTTTTATTCGGGAAAATGGGAAAAGTTTATGACGCAATTGGGTATGTCTAATGATTACAGGTCAAGAGAATTCACTGCTGGCATAGGACTTAGTTTGAATTACATGAAAAATAATTTTTTATTTACCTTAACAAGATCTTTTACTATTATGGATGCTCAATACAACAATGTTAAAACATTAGAAGATTTTTTGGTGAATACGCAACATTACCAATTTTCAATTTCATACGCATTTTAAAATGAAACAGTTTATAATTTTTTGCTCGCTTTTTGTTGGTTTTCAAATTCATTCTCAATTTGATTTTAGTCTAAGACTTGGAGCTGGAGTTGGGATCTCCAAATCTAAGACTTTTAACATGGTGCAAGATTCCTACAATACATTTAATGCATCAACACTGAAAAACAATTTATCAACTGGTCTAAATAAGGCTTTGACTATAGAATTAAATGCAAAATCTGACAGATTGTTTATGGGCTTAGGTTTAACTAGTTTTAGGGCCAGCGCAAATGCAAAATTCACCAATGATTCGGAAAGAATAATTGATTTTAAGCATAATTTTTATAATATCTTAATAGGATTTTCAAAAGATAAGGGAGATGGAGAAATTGTTATTGCATCAGGAATTTGTGTAACAGATTACTTTTTAACAAGTTATGTAGAATATGCAACTGGCGATAGAGATTACGCATATGGAACTTTGCAAGGAACGTACCATACTAATGGTTTTGGCATTCCTATGATGTTAGAATATGGAAGATATTTAGATGAAGATTTAAGATATTTTGTTTATGGTCGTTGTCAAATTCAAGCCATTTCTGCAACAAAATTTACCTTATATAATATTGCCAATGGACAAACTTCTGCCATTTATGAAGGTGTTGAGATTCTTGACGACACGAAACGAATGCTATTTGAAATTGGTTTAAAATATAATTTATAAAAAAATGAAGACATTAATTTTTCTTTCTCTTTCAGTTTTACTTTTGTTCTCTTGTTCAAAGCAAGAAAGAAATAAACGCATGTTTGCAGGTAATTGGGTTTTAAAAAATATCATCACAAAAAAATACCTTGATAACCAGGAAACTGAAAGTAAGGACACTAGCTATTACGGAGTAATGCAATTACAGAACACTACTGGAGTAGAAAATCATGCTTATTTTACCGGTTTTGTTCCTTTTCCTAGTGATTATGCTAATTGGGATGTATCTGATGATGAACCAAATGTAATCAGATTTTATTTAATGAATTTAGATATGGGTGTAAATTTTTCTTATAATTTTACTGTTAATAAAATAAACTCTAAAAAATTAATACTGACTTCCTTTGTTTCTGATAATGATTTGAATGTTCAAGAAAAATATACTTGGGAATTTACAAAAGAATAGAGAAAATAAGTTTAATCAACTTTTAAAATCAATTTTTTAATTTTCATGGCCTTTTCAAAATGATCAAATTGATTTTCTTCAATCCACCAGCGAGCAACTTCCATTAATTCTTTGGGATTATCATTTTTATTTGCAAAAAATGCATAAAAAGAAAGGCCTACATTTTCTCCGCTTTTAGCGATTTTTGAATCACAAACGTGAATGATTTTTTGCTTCATTGAATCTGTCATATCAATCTAAGTCCA
This sequence comes from Flavobacteriia bacterium, assembly GCA_046303515.1. Classification (GTDB taxonomy): domain Bacteria; phylum Bacteroidota; class Bacteroidia; order Flavobacteriales_D; family Crocinitomicaceae; genus M2408. The sequence goes on from JBKCGI010000248.1 coordinate 14,741, forward strand.
AATTTTTAAGCTTAAATTTATATTTACTTTCAGATTTTTCTTGCGTTCCTTCTAATTGATTTGTCAATAAATCAACCAACTCTAATCCAAATCCTTTGCTTGTCTCTGATTTCCAAGTCCCATTGTCTTCGTAATAAACACAAATTTTCTCAGCCGAACATTGATCGATATTGATGCTAATTTGACTGTTTTCGGAATCTAAAAAAGCATGTTTAAAAGAGTTTGTTAATAATTCGTTCAATAAAAGACCCATTGGTACAAGTGTCTTTAAACCAATGTCTTTAATATCGATTGTAATGTCAATATCTACATTGTTATGCAAATCATTCATGGTTTTAATTTCATTGACAAGTTCATTAATGTAGCCTTCAAAATTAAAACTTTTTAAATCCTCTCTCTGATATAATTTTTGGTGAATCACTGAAATGGACATAATTCTATTAATTGCGTCGCTAAAGTGAATTCGAACTTCTTCAGAATCAATTTCATCACGTTGCATACGAAGTAAACTAATTACTAGTTGTAAATTGTTTTTGATGCGATGATGGATTTCCTTCATTAAAAGGGTGATTTCCTTATTTTTTTGCTCTAATTCTTGATTTGCCTCCAGTAATTTTTTTTCAGTATAACTTTGAAAAACTAGATATTGATTGATGAGGTAGGTGAGTGCAAAAAAAGCAGTGAACATTTCAAACATTACACTAATTTTTTGACCTAAAGGTATAACCTTTAACATCCCCAAGTGCATATTAATCGTATTTGTAAAAAAGAAGGTTATAGAACTTAAATGAAAAATTAAAAAGTAAATTCCAATTTTTTTTCCTAAACCAATGTATGCAAAAACGATAGTACAAATTGCCCAGATAAAATCAGGGTAATGTAAGGTTCCCATGAGCGTTTGCATCGAAAATGTCACAACCAAACTTGCGCTGATTGTAAACATCCAAAAAACGGGTTTTATATTGTGCGTAATATTTACGTAGATAAAACAAAAGATACAAACACCTAAGGCAACTAAATATAAAACTGAAGAGTAAAAATCAGCAAAATAAGTTAAAACAGAGGCTACACTAAAAAGTAAGATTAAAATTAAACTTAATCTCCAAACTAATATATATTTGCCTTTTTCATTAAAATCTTCAATGAAATCAGTGTTTGGTTTGAAAAAACTCATACTCAAAGATAACTAAAAAATTAGGAAATAGCTAATTTTTCAATAATATCTTTATGCATTGGGTATGCCTCAATCAATTCATCTTTTTTAAATAATTCGAAATCAGCAAAATCAAAACCCGGTGAAACTACGCATGAAACTAATGAAAAGGAATCCTTTTCTAAAACAGTTGAACCAAAGATGGTGTTTTTAGGGACCAAAAATTGAGGTAAATACCCTTTTTCAAAATCATTTCCAACAATGTGTTCATGATGTCCAAAAGCATCTAAAATATGCACAATTAATGGACTTCCAGCATGATAATACCAAATTTCATCACTTTTAATGCGATGAAGATGAGAAATTTGATCAGAAGTCAATAAGAAATAAATACTTGTTATTAAATTTCGTTTTCCTTTTATTTCTTCAGAACGATAGGTTTCTCTATAAAACCCCCCTTCTGGATGTGGAATCAAATCTAATTGCTTAACGATTTTATTAATTTCGCTTGTTTTTGAATTTTCCATGTTGATTGAATTGTGTAGTAGAATTTGTGCTAAATTACAAAAAAATTAGAAATGATGCTTGGATTGAATTGCTGCTCTAACACTTCCATATTTTAAAAGTAGGTTTTTAGCATCTTCATAAGAAATATCTAATTCATCTTGAACCATTTTTGTCCCTCTATCAACCAATTTGTCATTGCTTAATTGCATGTCAACCATTCGATTACCTTTAACACGACCTAACTTTATCATTAAACTCGTAGAAATCATATTCAAGACCAATTTTTGAGCAGTGCCTGATTTCATACGTGTACTTCCAGTAACAAATTCAGGACCAACGACTGGTGAAATAGCAAATTTTGCTTCTTTAGAAATAAGACTTTCTGGATTGCAAGCAATCGCACAAGTTAAAATCCCATTTTCATTCGCTTTTTGCAAACCACCCAATACATAAGGAGTTGAGCCTGATGCTGCGATACCAACCAATACGTCGTTTGAATCTATTTTGTATTCTGCTAAATCTTTCCAAGCTTGCTCCGTGTCATCTTCTGCAAATTCAACTGCTTTTCTGATGGCTTTATCTCCACCGGCAATTATCCCAACAACTAAATCAAATGGAACGCCAAAAGTAGGAGGGCACTCACTCGCATCTACAACTCCTAATCTTCCGCTTGTGCCAGCACCAATGTAAAATAATCTTCCGCCACTTTTCATTTTTTCAAAAGCAGCATCTACAAAATTTTCAATTGCTGGAATTTCTTTTTGGATGGCTAAATGAACTTTCGCATCTTCATTATTGATATTAGTTAAAAGTTCATTCGTGGACATCTTATCCAAGTCATTGTAAAGACTTTCATTTTCAGTAACTCTTATCATACTAAAAAGGCATAAGATTCTTTTTCTAATAATTCAATTTCCACACGATCCTGCAGAGTTGTCGACAAAGTTAAGCCAACAAAATCACATTTGATTGGAAATCTACGATGCGTTCGATCAACCAAAGCAACGGTTTTTATATTCTTTGTATTTTGCTCTAAAATTTTAGTCAAAGCGTATTGCATTGTTTTACCAGAGTTTACAACGTCATCTACTAAAACTACGTAACTTTCTTTAATTTCTGCAATATCTATTGAGGATTTAATTTCTGAACCTAATGGATTTTCTTTGTCAAGAATTATTTCAAAAGTTTGCAATTTTAAAGTAGAATTTTGAGAAATTATTGCCTCAATTTCTTTAGCGATAATTAGTCCATTTCCACAAATTCCAGCAATAAATAAAGAATCAACTTCGGTTGTGTTTTCTATTATTTCGTGCGCAATTCGGGTAATTTTTTGCTGAATTTGCTCGTGATTTAAAATTTTGTTCATTGTAACGAATTAAAACAATTCTTGTAGTTCCTTTTTCAAATAATCAGTTGTAATTTCAGTAGGCAAAGTTCCAACTTCAGCGCATATTTCAAATATTTTGGCACTTAAATCCATACCCATAGAAGTTGCTTGCATTTGATTTCCTGCTAAATTGATGATCTTAACCGTTTCTTCTTTTGAATTTTTGACCATGTCCCAACCTTGCGGGGAAACAAATAATTGTTGCGCTACATTGTGATCAAATTCCTCGCGAATTGCTTTCAATAAATCTGCTTGTAAAGCTTTTGCTGGTAAACCTGGATTATGTAAACGCATAACCAAAGAATGAGGATTAATTCGTTCCATTAATAAAACTGCACGTTGGTAAGCCTCAACTCTCGTTGGTAAAAAGAATTTTTGTCTTTCTTGCTTCAATTGATTATTCAATTCAAATTGATAATTACGAATATCCTTTTCACTTTGTCTTCTTAAAAACAAAACGGTCGTCATAAATACGGCACCTGAAGGTAGAATTATTAGCGCTAATTGAAGTAAAATATCCATATTTTTTAATTTGAAACAAAAGTATAATTTTTTGAGTTAAAAAAGTTACAAATTCAAGAAAGAATTTGAAAAATAAGGCATTTAACACTTTATAACAAAATTATAACAGCAAAATCAAATTGCTTTTTCTATTTTCGCAGGAATGAAATATATTTTCTTTTTATTCATTTTGATTGGAAGTACTCTAAATCAAAGTTTTGCTCAAGAAAAGCAAAAGGTATTATTGATTGGTCAAGTAATCGATACCCTTCAAGCGCAAGGATTTTACAATTTGATGATCATTAATAGGACCTCTGGCAGAGGGGTTTTTGGTCAACCTGATGGTTTTTTTCAAGTTTATGTATATGAAAATGATTCTATAAATTTGTCTACCAAAGGTTATCCTATTTATGGGTTTAGAGTGAAAGCGGATAGCAATAACCAAATGCACATTTCGGCCGTTTTGGAAAATACAATTCAATATCAAAAGGAAGTTATCGTTCGGCCATTAAAAACCTTGCAACAAATTAAAGAAGAAAGAGCTAGTTTGACGATGCGTGAAACAAGGCAAGTGACAGGTATCGAGGTTTTAAGAAGTCCAATCACAGCATTGTATCAACAGTTTTCACAAAAGGAGCAAAACAAACGTTTAATTGCTCAAATGGAGTTTAAAGACAATCAAACTAAAGTTTTAAAAGAATTATTACGCTTATATGTTGCCTATGAAATTGTAAATTTGACTGAAGATGAATTTGAGGAATTTATAATGTTCCTAAACATTGATGAAAATTTCTTGAAAACAGCCAGTGAAATTGAATTGGTTACCTTTATTAAGGATAAGTACGAACATTTTATGAGAATGAGGGAATAATGTCAGCTATTAACAATCCATTACATGGCATTACTTTAGAAAGAATGCTAATTGAACTCCACGAAAAATACGGATGGGAACATTTGGGTTACCTCATTCAAATTAATTCTTTTAATTCCAATCCAAGTATTAAATCTAGTTTGAAATTTTTGCGAAGAACACCTTGGGCTAGGAAGAAAGTTGAAGATTTGTATTTGGAAAGGATAGTCGGAGCCAAAAATTAAGCTCAAAACTAAACGATTTACTAAACAATAATGGTAAATTCAATTAAATTGATCAGTGTTTTAAAGTGTTTAGTGTTTTGGCACACAATTTGTTAATTTTTTCTTAAATTCATAAATCTTAATGCTATGAAAAAAATATTTACACTTTCGATTTTAAATGTCTTTACAGTTTTAGCTGCTTTTTCTCAAACGCAGTTTCAGAAAGACTATGAGGCAGTTCGCACCGAATTAGTTACCTGGGATGCTGTTCGTGGAGAATGGTTGGCAAATTCTTTTGAAGCAATGGCCAACAAACAAAGTATTCCTGATAGAACTTTTCCAGAAGATTTAACTCCAAATGAACTTTACAGATTAGTTCCCAAAGAAACAAAACAAAATGTTCAAGCTATAGTAATTGACAATTCTCGTCGCGCAACAGAAACTTCTCAAAAAGATGCGTGGAAAAAAGTTGCAGTAATGACTGAGTCAGGACTTTGCAAACCAGTATCTGCTCGATCTTATGGTGATCCACATTTGAGTTCTTTTGATGGAGCGTCTTTTTCTTTTCAGACTGTTGGAGAATTTATTATGACAAAATCTCAAGCTGGACATATGGAAGTTCAAGCCAGACAAAAAGCTTCCGGAGATAATGTATCGCTTAATTCAGCATTAGCAATGAATGTGGCTGGAGACCGTTTTTGCGTTTACCCAAATGAAAAACCAGATAATGAAAGAAGCACTCCATTCAGATTAAATGGAAATGCAATTACTCTTTCTGATAAAACGTATAATTTACCTCATGGTGGAACAATTGTGAAGACAGGGAGAAATGATTATATCGTAAATTGGCCAACAGGTGAAAGAGTGATTTTTGACATTAGAAATTCAGCTGCTTTTGACTTTATCAATCTTCAAATTGAGATTTTACCATGCTTGGAAGAACAATTCAATGGGGTTTTAGGTAACGCTAATGGTATTTTAAGTGATGATTTCAAGACTTCATCAGGAAGAAATCCCCAAGGAAATTTCGTTTCTTACGTTTCTTTTGGGAATGATGAAGCAAATAGAATTGCCAAAGACATTGAAAAGCAACATTTAGCTTATCTGGCTCAAGATTTTGCTGATGAATGGAGAGTAAATAATGAAAACACTTTATTTGATTACGGTTTTGGTCAAAACACCTTAAGTTTTACAGATAGATCTTTTCCAAGAGTTCATCAAACAATAGATGATTTAAATGATGATCAAAGAGCTACAGCAAGACGTTCTTGTGAAGAAGCAGGCATTCGCGGCGCTGATTTGAATGGATGTATTTATGACAGAGGATTCTTAAATATTCCTGCAAATCCTAGACCAGTTGTAGTTGATCGCAGTGAAGGTGTAGTTTTGACAAAAATTGACAAGCCTGTTAAAGTGGTTTCAGATCCATTTACTAAACCTGAAAAAACAAAACCAACAGAAATTGATGATAGTTCGACCTCTCCAGTTGAAAAAACGAGGACAGATCATGCTAAACCTGTAAAGACTCATGATGAATCTGAAGACACAAAACCAGTTGAAAAAAAATCGAAATGGTATGAAAAGACCACACCTTCAACTGAAAAATCGGAACCAGAAAAAAACACTAGTACTCCGATTTTTAAAGAGAAAAAGACTGAAAGTACTCCAGTTTACACACCTAAAAGTACTCCAGTGTCAACTCCAAAAAGTACTCCGACTTCTAGTCCAGTTTCAACGCCGAAAAGCACACCGGTTTCTACACCAAAAACTACTCCAGTGAGTAAGCCAACAACACCTTCCACACCGGTTTCAGTTCCAGTAAAAAAAGGTAAAGGTTAAGTTAATATTTTTCAAAATAAATTCCACATTACATTAAGTAGTGTGGAATTTTTTGTTTAAAACAACTATTGTAGTTTTTCTTTCTTAATTTTACATTTTATTTCGAAAATGAGGAAAGTAATACCAATAGATTTAGGATTAATTGATTACAAAGAAGCTTGGGAGTTTCAAGAAAATTTGTTCAACAAGGCAATTGCTCAAAAAATTGCACTAAGAAATGACCCAAATGCAGAAAAAACCAAAAATCACATCATTTTTTGTCAACATCCTCATGTTTTTACGCTAGGAAAAAGCGGTGAAGCGAGTAATCTTTTGTTGAATGATTCTGATTTAAAAGAAAAAAATGCTACTTATTACGAAATCAATCGGGGAGGGGATATCACTTATCATGGACCAGGTCAACTAGTGGTTTATCCAATTTTTGATTTAGATTATTTTTTCTCAGATATTCACAAATACATGCGTTTTTTAGAGGAAGCTGTAATTCAAACTTTGGCGCATTACGGACTTCAAGGAGAACGTTCTGAAGGTTTTACAGGAGTTTGGTTAGACCCAAGTGGTCCAAATGCTAGAAAAATTTGTGCTATGGGTGTCAAATGTTCGCGCTGGGTCACCATGCACGGTATTGGTTTTAATATAAATAGTGATTTAAGTTATTTTTCTCACATAATTCCTTGTGGAATTGAAGATAAATCCGTAACTTCATTGCAAAAAGAATTGGGTAAAGAACTTGATATGGAAGAGGTAACTTCTGTTTTGAAGGAGAAATTAGCGCAACAATTTGATTATGAATATGTTTTAAATGAGGTTAATTAAAAAAATAACGAAACGCTTTTTACAGTTTTTGCTACTGATTTTTATTGTAGCCAATTTGTTTATTATTCTTTCAGGAAGATTTTATTTATATAAAGGAGTTTTGAATACCTATTTTAAAGGAAGAAGTGGTCCGAGTATTTACGACAAAGATATTTTTGCTAATTCAACTATCAAAAAAGCAAATGAAATATACAAATGGAATGTTTCAGATAAAAAGGTCGAACTAAACAAATACGAAGAGAAAGTTGCCCTTGAGCAAGAAACATCTTCACTTATAGTCATTAAAAACGATACAATTATCTTTGAAAAATACTGGGGAGATCACAATCAAGGTACTGTTTCTAATAGTTTTTCGGCAACGAAAACATTTATTTCGCTATTAGTTGGAATTGCAATTGAAGAAGGTAAAATAAAATCATTAGACGAACCTGTTTCCACCTATTTGAAATCCTTTAAGGAAAAAGGAAAAGATAAAATTACGGTTAGACATTTGCTGATGATGGCATCTGGATTAGATTGGGAAGAAAGTGGTAAAAATCCCTTATCTGAAAACGCAGAATCTTATTATGGAACTGATTTGTGGGGCTTGGTTAACCGTCAAAAGGCAATTTCAAAACCTGGAGTAAATTTCAATTACCAAAGCGGAAATTCGCAATTATTGGGTTATATCATTGAAAAAGCTACCAACCAAGATTTATCGAAATACGCTTACGAAAAAATTTGGTCACAAATTGGTACGGAGCACGATGCATTGTGGAGTTTAGATAAAGAAAATGGAGACGAAAAAGCCTTTTGCTGTTTATACGGAACTTCTAGAGATTTTGCTCGTTTAGGAAGGTTAATTTTGAATAAGGGTAAGTGGAATGGAAAACAAATTGTTTCAGAAAAATACATGCAAGAAATGTTCGCAAATCCTGAAATGAAAACAGAAGAAAATATTCCGAATTACAGATATGGATTGCATATTTGGACATATTTAGGTGAAAAAAATCCTGTTTATTATTGTAGAGGAATTTTAGGGCAATATATTATCAGTATTCCTGCCGAAAATTTAGTTATAGTTCGCACAGGAATGAAGCGCATGAAAAATATTGAAACTTCAGAAAATAAGTTCAAAATTGGACATCCAGCTGATCTTTTTTTGTATATTTCGACCGCAAAAAGATTAGCAAAGAATAAATAATATAGTATGCGCGAAGAATTATTAGGTCCAAAAGTGGAAGATGTGGCGATGGCAATCGTACAAGAAAAAGGAGAAAATGATGAAGCAATTTACAATGCTTACTTATTGAATTTGAAGGATAATGAAATATTAGAAGGTATTATTGTTACCTCAAAAGGATACGGTGAAAATGTAAATACAGGCGAAAAGGTAAAAACTTCCATGTTGCGTCATTGTTTAGAAATTTTGTTGCCAAATGAAGCTGCTCGTATTGAACCAATTATGGAAGAAGTTTTTGGCTTGACAAATGAATATTGGGTTAGTTTTTGGATTAACGATAAAATGTATGATAAAAAGTATATTTTTCTTCCAGAAACAATTCAAGAAAAAAACATGAAATTAATTCCAGTGTTAGGAATGAAAGGTTTAATGATTAAATAGCGATGATTTGAAACTTTTTTTTCCATTTTTATTATTGAGCTTTATTTCTAATTCTCAAGACTCACTATCAGTTTCAAAAGATTCCATTTCAAAATTAAATTTTGAGGTTTATATTGATGCTTATTATGGCTATAATTCTACGCAAGCCACTAATCATCAAATACCATATTTTGTCTCGATGAATAATGATAATGAGTTTTCAATAAATCTAGCATATATTTCTGCTTCTTATCAAGACAACAAAATAAGAGCAAAATTGACTCCTGCTTTTGGTTCATATATGGAATCTAATTACAGTTCTGAAAAAAACACATTTAAATTTATACAAGAAGCATCAGTTGGCTTTAAGCCTTTTAAACGAAAAAATAATTGGATTGATTTAGGAGTTTTAGCTTCTCCCTATACCAATGAAACAGCAATTAGTAGCGATCATATTGCTTATTCAAGGTCGCTTTCTGCAGAATATGTTCCTTACTATTTATGTGGAGCCAAAATGACCTTACCTTTAAGTTCAAAATTAAATGCTTACGTTTATTTGGTAAATGGATGGCAACAAATTTCAGATGTAAATCAAAGAAAATCTTTAGGTACACAATTAGAATACAAGCCCAATTCTAAACATCTTTTTAATTGGAATACTTATATTGGAAATGAAAAGTCAATACAAAATCCTGTATATAGAAATCGTCTATTTTCAGATATTTATTGGACATATAATTTAGACGGTAAATTGTCTTTTTCAAGCTGCTTCTATGTTGGTTTTCAAGAAATTCAAAACTCAAAATTGGTCGATAAAAGTTGGTGGCAAGGAAATTTTTTGGCAAGATATTCTTTTACTGAAAAAGCTTCAATTTCAGCGAGAATCGAATATTTTTCAGACCCAAATTCTATTCAAATTCAATCGCTAAATACTGTGACCACAGGTTTTGAGACTTTTGGAGCGAGTTTGGGATTTAATTATAAAATTAATAAATTTGCTCTTTTACGATTTGAGTCAAGGTATTTCAATAGTTCAAAAAAGGTTTTTCTTGAAAAAGAAAAGTTTGTCAATTACAACTATTGGTTTTTAACTTCACTCGTTTTTAGATTTAATAATTGAAGCATGAAAAGCAGATTTTTGTACTTTTTATTTCTAAGTGTTTTAGTTGCCTCTTGTTCACTTTCTGCTAGTCAGGAGCAAGAGTTGAATAAACAAATGGGTTTATTTTTAGATGCTAAAGAAAAGAATACGGTTTTACTTATCGTTTCCAAAACTCATCCTTCTTATGTTAAATATGCGAAATCAAAAGGGAATTTTTATTTCAAAGAAGCCTTTCAAGAAAAAGATGTGGAAGATTTGGTCTATATTGATCCCATAATATTGCAAATTGAAAGTGAGGGAGACAAAATTCATGTTTTATATGAAATTGAAAGAGAATATATCTTAAACGGAGAAAATAAGGAAGAGAAAATCAAAATTGTTGCACTTTCAGAAGACGATGGAGTCAATTGGTATTTTTTAAATTATGGTGCTTACATGAACAAAAATATTTGTAAAGACATTACTAGATTATTAAAATAATTTATATATTTACCTCATGCTTAAACTAATTATTGCTTTTTTAGCTGTTTTTTCAGCACATATATATTTTTCTCAAGGTTGGAATCCAGTAGGAGGTAGATCAATGTCATTAGCGAATGCTTCTGTTTGCTTGAATGATGTTTGGAGTTATCATCACAATCCTGGCGCTTTGGCAGGAATTAAACAAACAAGTGTTGGTGTTTCTTACGAAAATAGATTTATGTTGAAGGAAATGCAAGCGCAAGCTTTTGTTTTGGCTCATCCTATTAAAAAGGGGGTTTTATCTTTGGGCGCTCAGACCTTTGGTCAATCTTTGTATCGAACTGCAAGAGTAGGATTAGGCTATTCGCTGCAACTTTCTGAGAAAATTTCTGCTGGTGTTCAAGTTAATTATCTGTCAACTAGAATTAGTAATTACGGTCAAAAAGGCAATGTTTCAGGAGAATTTGGTGTTTTGGGCAAAATCAATGAAAAAGTAAATATTGGCTTTTCAGTTTTAAATTTAAATAGAGCCAAATTAGCAGATTTCCAAGATGATAGATTCTCAACTTTTTTGAGAGTTGGTATTTCTTATGCTGTTTCTTCAAAAGTGTTGGTTTTGGCTGAAGTAGAAAAGGAAATTGAATCGAAAGTGAGACCAAAAGGAGCTATGGAGTACCAATTTTCTGACAAATTTTTCTTAAGAACTGGTTTTGCGACAAATCCGATTGAGTTTACGTTTGGAACAGGTTTTGTTTTTGCAAAACAATTTAAATTAGATATTGGAAGCGCTTGGGATCAACAATTGGGATGGTCGCCACATTTTGGATTTACATATGATTTTAAATCTAAAGCGAAATGATGAAGTTTATTTTAGGCTTCGCTTTTGTTTTTATCTGTTTTGGAATTTTTTCTCAAACAAAATCTGAGATTGTACAACAAAGAATTGAGTTAATTTCTGAACAATTAGAAACAGAGGAATTAGATTTAACCAATTTATTTGATCAATTAAACTATTTCTACGACAATCCAATCAATTTAAACAATACAACTTTTGATGAGCTGAAAGCCTTGTCATTATTAACTGATGTTCAAATAAATGATTTGTTTTTGCATATCAAACTCAATGGAAAATTAATTTCTAAATACGAATTGCAAGCACTCCGTTATTGGGATATGCAAACAATTGAAAGTGTTTTGCCTTTTGTGCGAGTGGACGACAAATTAGATCAATTACATGTTTCTCTGAAAGAAGCCTTAAAATATGGGAAATTAGAATTATTTCTAAGATACCAAACAACTCCTCAGCATAAATCTGGTTACGATGAGGTCCCAGATTCTGTTCGAGCAAGTTCAAACAAATATTACTACGGAAACGATGATAGATATTATTCTCGATTAAGATTTTCCTATCGTACTAATTTGAGTGTGGGAATTACTGCTGAAAAGGATCCAGGTGAACAGTTTTTCAAAGGGGCTCAAAAAAACGGTTTTGATTTTTATTCAGCTCATGCCTTTTATCAAGGAGGGAAATATTTAAAAGCTCTTGCTTTGGGAGATTATCAAGTTCAGATTGGTCAAGCATTAAATTTGTGGTCTGGATATGCTTTTGGTAAAACTGCTGATGTTTCTAATATTAAAAAAAATGCACAAGCTTTAAGACCATACACCTCTGTTGATGAAAATAGATTTTTACGAGGAGCAGCTGCAGATTTTGGAATTGGTAAGTTCGGATTAACCTTGTTTGGTTCCGTTAAAAATGTTGATGCTTCGATAATCGAAGATTCTTTGGCAGACGATTTAGAATTTGTCTCAAGTATTGATTTATCAGGTTTTCACCGTACAAATGCGGAAATTGCTAAAAAAGATTTATTGCAAGAACGAATCGCCGGAGCTAATCTGAGATATAAAGTTAGAAGTTTGACACTGGGTGTAGCCGGTGTTCATCAGAGTTACGATAAAGAATACAATAAATCTCTTTCCGAATACAACCAATTTGATTTTAGAGGAAAGCAAACAACTAGTTTAAGTGGTGATTACAGTTATGTTTGGAAGAATGTCAATTTGTTTGGTGAAGTTTCGAGAACTTCCTATTCTAAAGATTTTGCTTTAATACAAGGTTTAATAATTGCACTTGACAGTAAGGCGAGTATCAGTGTTCTCTATAGAAATTATGGAAAAGGATATCAAACTTTCTACAATAATGGATTTGGTGAAGGAAGCACAACTCAAAATGAAAAAGGACTTTATTTGGGATTTAGAACAAAATTAGCTTCCGCTTGGACTTTCAATACATATATGGACTTTTTTCAAGCACCGTGGATGAAATATCAAGTTGATGCCCCAACAATTGGTCATTAATTTTTGGCACAATTGAGTTACAAGCCAAATAAGCAAATGGAGGTTTATGGTAGGTTTAGGCAGCAATTGAGACAAAAAAACAGTAGGGAAGTAGATCAACTCATAACTTCTATTGAAGATGTATATCAGCGAAATTACCGTATTAATTTTTCTTATCAAATTACAGAAGGAATTCAAATTAAATCAAGATTGGAATACGTTACAATTAATCGACCAAGCAATGATCCTGAGCAAGGAATGATTTTTACGCAAGATATTTTAATCAAACCAAAAAGTACTCCTTTTGATTTAGCTTTGAGATATGCTTTGTTTGATACTGATTCTTACGATACAAGATTATATACATTTGAAACTAATGCGCTTTACGTGTTTTCAGTTCCAGCATATTATTATCAAGGAAGTAGAGCTTATTTCACTTTGAGATATACTTTCCTCAGAAGATTTGATTTATGGGTGAGATACGGGGCTTTTATTTATTCAAACAGAACAACATTGAGTTCAGGTGCGGAACAAATTAATGGAAATACCAAAAGCGATATTACCTTGCAGCTTAGAATCAAACTTTGATAAATTTCTTAATTTGATTATTTAATTTTAAGAAATAAATACCTGAACTTAATCCATCTATTTTAATTTTATTATCTTCAATTTCGAAATATCCTAAAGATTTCATTTGAGAATTTAATATTTCAATTTGTAAAACTTGGGAATCTGCTATTGTAATTGTATTTACAGCCGGATTCGGATAAAATTCGATATTATTTAAGGACTTTTTTTCGGTTATCAATGTTCCTAATTGGTAATTCATGGTAGAATAAGTAAACCATTGTTGACCAATTAAATTGGTGTTATTTTTCCATGCTCCAGTATTATTTGTAAATTCTCCTGTAAAAATAGAAAAAGCGCTATCTAAATCATTTTGATTTGCCGTCAACCACGGATTTAAAAATGAATCTTCTGATGAAAAAAGTGCTGCAATTTCACAGTTATGAGTACTTGAGCCTAAATATTCAAGTCTATTTAATGAAAAGTCAAAACATAAATTTGGATTAGCATTATAATTGCTTAAAAATATTCTATCTGCAACTGTTTTCATTGCATTGGCTTGAGCTTGATCGAACCAACCTAAATAAATTTCAGCATCCCAACCGTGAGAGCTTGTTATTGCTTTAATTGCATTCAATTCTTGCATGTAAAATTGAAAAGCGCCAGCTTCGTCGCAAGTAAATCCTCCGGGAGATAAATAGGTGGAACAATAATAACCTGAAACAGAACTAGGAACCCAAAATTCAAATTCCAAGTTAAAAACATTGAATTGCTCATTTGCCTGAGAACCTAAATTGTAAGGTAGAATTTTATTTTCAAAAAACCAGGCATTTTCTGCAACTGCTCCAACGTAAATAATATTTTGATTCGTTTTTGCTTTGAGAATAAAATTTCTCAACTGAGTCATTTGAGAAGATGAAGAAAAATCTAATAAATGAAGATTATAAAGGGAAATAGAATTAAAACTATTTGTCCTTAAATAATCAAAAAGTGAATCTTCTTTTTGTTGATTACCTAGAATTTGATTAAAGCCGTCAATGTAAATTCCTTTAAAATTTTGACTAAAACAAAAATAGTTAGAGCAAATAAAAAGTGCAGAAATGAAAATATTTTTAAGCATAAAAAAAATGGATATCAACAAAGATACCCATTTTTATTTATGTAGTAATTTTTTAGTATTTACTTATTTTGATTATTTCAATTTTTGATTGATTTGAAATATGTAAGAAATAAACTCCTGAATTAAGAGCAATTAAATCTAATTCCAATTTGTTTGAGAAATTAATTTCTTCCAACATTTTTTTACCATTCAAATCTACAATCGTAATTGTATTAGTTTCATTAAATGGGGCATTTATTGCAATTTTTCCACTTGTTGGATTTGGATATACCGCAAATGTTTCTGTTTCTAAGAAGTCTAGACTCGCAGTATTTGTAACTGTTACGCAATTTGTTGTGTCAACACATCCATAACTATTGGTAACGATAGCAGCATACGATCCAGAAATTGGTTCAATTATTTGATTTGTTGCAGAACTTATTTCTTCATCAGTATTGCAATTAATCCATTGATAAATCATACCCGCTGGAGACGCTGTGATTGTTGTATTCCCTTGCGCAGCAGCGGTTGCAACAGGATTTGGATTAATAGTTAAATTAATTGTAATAGTACTGTCACACCCGTTTGAGTTTGGAATGATGGCAGTTTTTGTACCTGATGTCGTGTAGATTTGTCCATCTGGAGCAGTATAACTTGCACATTCAGTAGCAGAAATTGTGCTTGACGTTGGATTTGTAATTGTCAAATTGATTGTGATTGTACTATCACATCCTGCCATGTTTGGAATTACAGCTGTATATGTCCCTGAAGTCGAATAAACTTGGGCATCTGGAGCAGTGTATGAATTGCAAATGCTCGGTGAAATGGTGCTCGTTGTTGGATTTAAAATCGTTAACTCTATTGTAATTGTACTATCGCAACCAGCAGAATTAGGGATGGTAGCAGTATAAATTCCAGAAATTGTATAAACTTGATTGTCTGGAGCTGTGTACTCAACGCAATTTGAAACAAGAATAGAATTCACGGTAGCTTGGCAAGCATAGCTAATGTTTACATTTGCACTGAAACATTCTAAACTTGGATTTCCATCGTTGCAAACGGTATAGCTAAAGGTAAAATCATTGTTATCCCAGTTATTAATAGTAATTGTACCATCAGGGTTTACCGAAGCCACAGCAGTTGTTACTAATGGATCAGGATTGGCAGAAATACTAAGGGTAAGAGGATCAATCGTTCCAGAATCATTCGTTAAAACAGAAATGTTAAAAGTAGGACTTGCATCAAATTGATTAAAGGATAGTGCATCATCATTTACAGTGATAGTTTGACCAAAAGCGGAACATAAACTTATAACAGAAAATAAAGAAAGTAATGTTTTTTTCATAGATTAAAATTTAAGTTGATAAATTAATTTAAGGCTAATTTAAAGATAAAATTTGAAAATCCAATAGTTGGCAAAAAAAATGTCAATTTGTCATAAAAAATAATTGGCAAAAAATTTGACTAGTTCAAAATGTAACAGTAATTTTATCCCCACTTAGGATAAACAATTTAAAATTAACAGATATGGCATTAGAAATTACAGATGCAAACTTTGAGGAGCTTGTATTAAAAGCAGACAAACCAGTAGTAGTTGACTTTTGGGCAGAATGGTGTGGACCATGTAGAATGATTGGACCAGTTATCGAAGAAATGGCTAAGGAATATGATGGTAAAGCAATTAT
>JBKCGI010000249.1:0-2748 GCA_046303515.1 Flavobacteriia bacterium
TGCTGCCAATATACACGGGAAAAATCATCATAAAGATGGAGCTTTTGGTCAATTTGTTGAAAGAGGGTTTGCTTTCGAAAGTGGAATTCACCGTCAATTGGGTACAATCGAAATGGAAGATCAATTAACAGGAGTTGACTATTTGAAATCTTTGCCATATGTGGATGCGAAGCGTTTAGCTGTTCACGGTTGGTCATTTGGTGGATTCATGACTACTTCTTTGATGTTGCGTCAACCAGGAACATTCACAACAGGAGTTGCAGGTGGACCAGTAACAGATTGGAAATTCTATGAAATCATGTACGGAGAACGATACATGGATCAACCAGAAGAAAATGTGGAAGGCTACAAGCAAGCTAGTTTGTTAAACCATGCTCAAAACCTCAAAGGAGATTTATTGTTGATTCATGGAACTTCTGACGATGTTGTAGTGATGCAACACAATTTTGCTTTGGTGAAAAAATTCGTTGATTTAGGAATTCAAATGGACTTTTTCCCTTATCCAATGCATCCGCACAATGTTTCTGGTAAAGACCGCGTACATTTGATGGAAAAGGTATTGAATTACATTATTGAGAATAATCAGTAAATAAAATCTAAAAATATTTTGAAAGCACCGAGAAATTGGTGCTTTTTTTTATAACTTCCCCCTCTGGAGGGGTCCCGATAGCTATCGGGAGATGGGGAGGACTAGTTTGTTTAAAATTAATTCAAAACCATAAACTGCTCATAAACCCAATCATTATTCAGCCAATATTTTAAGAAATACATTCCATTAGTGAGGCCTGAAACGTCTATATTTTGAGGATTATTTATAAGCGGGATTGTAAGTATTTCTACGCCGTTAAAATCTAGGATATGGAGATTAGCAATCGTTTGATAATCAAAATGATAAAAGTTAAGTATTTGCGTAGCTGGATTAGGAAAAGAATTGCTTGTTTGAGTACTTACAACTTGGATTTCTTCTGAATATATATCACTGCAACCAGCTTGATTTACAATTTTCAAAGAGCTTGTGTACAATCCTGGGTTTTGGTAGTGATGTGCATTTTCAGTTTCAGATGTTAATGTATCATTTAGACCATCACCATAGTTCCAAATACGATACTGAATACTTCCAACTAAATTTGTTGAAATATCGGTGAAATGTAAAGAATCATTTGTACTGAGATAGATTTGTGAACTGTTAAATTCTGCGTCAACTCCATTTGGAGCAATCATAATGGTATCCAAGTAGCTCACTTCGCAACCATTTAAATCTTCAATTGTAAAATTTGAAAAATAGCTTCCTGGCGCTTCAAAATGATGATTTAAGATTGTATCTCCAACATTGTTAGATGAATAGATGGTATTATCACTAATTTCCCAAGTATAATTACCTACTAAGTCTAAATCAGTTATGTTTAAAGAAAAATCTTGACCACAAATAGATGGAATTTGAATCAGATAAGGATTAGCACTAGGACCTAAAATTGTAAGGAAATTAGATAATGCTGTCGTATCTCTACAACCATTTATATCGACAATAACTAACATTATATGGAAGTTTCCTGGTAAATTATAAATGACTGAGGCTGGATTTTGTAAATTTGAAGTTATATTAGAAAAAAACGGAAAATTAATTGGGTTATTACTTGTGTACCAATTCCAATTTGTGATTGTATTCGCTGACGTTGATTGATCTGAAAAAATTATCTCGATTGGTGGGCAAGTTACAGGATCTCCTGTTATAACTGGACCTTGACCAAGTTCAGAAATTGAAAAACTTGCATGAGGTTTTGAATAAACTTGAATAAATTGGGTATTTGTATGTGTACTTTCACTTAAATCCTCATGAATATTTATGATAGAAACATTATAAAATCCACTCGAATCTAGGATTACCTCAAAATTATTTAAAAACGGAAGAGTATCTTGAATATTAATTCCATTTCCAGAAATTGTCCATGAAGTATAAAGAATCGGTGAATTTCCAGCAAGGGAAAGAGAACTTGAGAATATCAATTTTTGTCCAGCACAAATTGTTGAATCATTTGCAGAAATAACAGCAATTTGACTTTGTAAATTCCAGCAAATAAAAAAAGTAAGTAGTAAAATGAATTTATTCATAATGCTTCGGTTTTTTAATTAAGACGTAAAAATGATTTAAAAAGTGACAGTTAAATTAAAATTTGATGCTAAGCAATCAATTAAAGCATCTATTTAATCAGTAGCCAAAATTCTTTCCTTTTTTTATTCGAGTTTTGAATTCAGAAAAGTAAACTCAAGCAATGAAAGATTCGAAGAAAGAAACATTCTCTATTTCCATTCCAAATCCTTGTCACGAAAACTGGAACGAAATGAAAGCTGAAGAGCAAGGTCGTTTTTGTTTAAAATGTGCGAAAACTGTAGTTGATTTTACGCAGAAATCTAAGGAACAAATAAAATCTTATTTTGAAGAAGTAAGTATAAAAGTTTGCGGACGATTCCTTAATGAACAACTCACTGCAGAGCCGATTAAAGTGAAAGTTAATCAACATAAAATGCGCATTTTCACTTGTGCCTTGTATTTGGTATTTGGGAGTTTACTGTTTTCTTGTGACACTCAAAAATCAAATTTTAAGAGTAAAAGTTTAGGACAGATTTCGTGCACATTTGGAGAATTAGATCCTAATAGGATGGTTACTGATGACGAAGATGTAGAAATAATAAAGATAATTGATGAACTTGGAGCAGAGAATGAACGCCGTGTGAGAGAGGAACAGAATG
>JBKCGI010000250.1:0-4747 GCA_046303515.1 Flavobacteriia bacterium
ATCTTAAACCCTACTAGGTATTTAAACATTATTAATTATTTTGGTCTAAAAACTAATTAATTTCACAAAAAATCACAAAAAATAAATTTATTGATTCACAAAATGAGATTTGCTACAAAAAAATAAGATAAAAAAATCTTATTAATATTTGTTGCTACAGTATAAAATTACTTATTAAATTTAATCTATTGATTATTAAATTATTAATTTGTAATCGATTTACAATTATGTAATTATAAGATAATAAAGAAATATGCACACAGCAGAACACACTTTCCATATCCCTGTCATGGGACTTGGATTTACAATAGACAGCCCAGTAAAAGTAGCTAAATATGGCATTAATTCTGTCGTTTCCATTATTGAAGACGGTTTAATAGAGCAAATGAGAGAATATTATTGTAAAACTGAAGGATTGAACTATGAAAAAATAGAGGAAGACAATATAGATCATAGAGCAAAAAGAATAAGCGCTTACCTCAACCTTATCAACCATTTAATCAACAAGCAAATTGAGATCATTAGAAAAGAAGAATTTATACCTGATTCAGATATCACAAAATACTTTGAATTGCTTTCAGATGAAAATCATTTAAGTAAGACACACAAGCAAATGCTAAAAACTGAAGATCAAAAAACAAAATTAGACCTTCAAGAATATTTAAGAAAATTTGTAAAAGCTGGCAGTATCGATGTTAATATCATGACCAAATGTGATAAAACAAATTACAACAAAAACGGAGAAGAACTTCCTGTTGAATATGCCGATGCAATGGCCGCCTTGCGTGGATATGCGGAAAGTGACATCAAATCTTCTTTAGTATTGTCTGCAGGACTAAACCCTAGACTTTATTCTTACTGTGAGCAGTTTGAAGACTTTAAAAAATTTGAAAACGGAGAATTTACAAAAAAAATTGTTTTAAAAGTAAGCGATTATAGATCAGCTTTAATTCAAGGGAAATATTTTGCAAAAAAAGGTCTTTGGGTTTCTGAATTCCGAATTGAAAGCGGTCTTAATTGTGGAGGACACGCATTTCCTACAAATGGAATCCTACTTGGCCCTATCTTAGAAGAGTTCAAAAGTAATAAAAGTGAATTATTTGATTCATTATATGAATTATACGAACAATCAGCATTAAAACCTCAACAAAAACAAGAATTAAAACTAGGGATTTCAGTTCAAGGTGGAATAGGTACAGCTGAGGAAAATAAATTTCTATTAGAATATTACCAAATCACTTCAACTGGTTGGGGAAGCCCTTTTTTACTTGTTCCAGAAGCAACAAACGTCGACAACGAAACCCTTGAAGCACTTGTAAATGCAGAAAAATCAGACTATTATCTTAGTCACGCATCTCCACTTGGGGTTCCGTTTAACAACTTCAAAAATACTTCATCTCAAAAAGAAAAAATTAAAAGGATTTTAGCTGAAAAACCAGGAAGTCCTTGTTTTAAAAAATTCTTATCATTCAATACTGAATTTACTCAAAAACCAATTTGTACAGCTTCTAGGAAATATCAAAATTTAAAACTCAAAGAAATAAACAATTCACAACTAACAAGTTTTGAAAAAATCGACGAAATAGATAAGGTTTTAGAAAAGGAATGTTTATGTAGTGGATTGTCAAACTCTGCACTTATAAAAAACAATTTAAAACCTCCATTTAAACAAAACAATGTTTCAATTTGCCCTGGACCTAATTTGGCTTTTTTCTCTAAAGTATTCACTTTAAAACAAATGGTTGACCATATATATGGAAGATTCAATGCATTAAACACAAACAACAGACCTTCAATGTTTATTAATGAACTCGTGATGTATGTAGATTATTTAAGAAAGCAATTGCAGGACACAAATAAGGTAAAGCAAAAATACATCGACGACTTCAAAGGTAATCTTCTTAACGGTATAGAATATTATTCTAAAATTGGCGAATCTTTAAAGTTTAAAACATCACAAGAATTTGAGACGTTTAAAAACAGTTTATTTACCTTAAAAAATGAATTAAGTGTTATTTAAAGGCTATATTTATCGTATATAAATAAAATTAACTATCTGAAATTCTTACTCAAACAACTAATAATTAAATAATTAAGACTTTTCAACAACTATAAACAAAAAATTGTTACTAACTATAAAGGACTAATTTATCCTGTATATTAAAATTCCATAACTTAGCACAAAATTAATTTTATGGAAAAATTTGTAATAAAAAGAAATGGAGATTATAGACTTTTTGAAATATATAAAATAGAGGCTGCACTTCAAAAAGGATTCGAAAGTGTAGGGAAATCTTTTTACTCTGAAATTCTTAATGCTATCGACCGAAAAATAAGCTTGAAAGATATATGGTCAGTTGAAGAAATACAAGATTCAATTGAAGAAAGTCTTTTCGAATTCGGTGAATTTGAAGTATTAAAGTCATTTATGCTTTATCGACACACAAGAAAACTTCAACGTAATAACACTGAAGGTCTTACAAAGGATACAAGTTATGTTGACAGCACCCAAACAATTGAAGAGTACATAAACAAATCGGATTGGAGGATAAATGCTAACGCCAACACTTCCTATTCAAATGCTGGTTTAGTTAATAATGTGGCTGGAAAAATAATTGCAAATTATTGGCTAGACAAAGTGTATTCTGAAGTTGAAGGTTATGCACATAGAAACGGTGATATTCACATTCATGATTTAGATTGTTTAACTGGATATTGTGCAGGTTGGAGTCTCAGAGTTTTATTAAATGATGGTTTCAACGGAGTACGAGGACGAGTTGAAAGCAAAGCTCCAAACCACTTCAGGGAAGCTCTTGGTCAAATGTCTAATTTCCTTGGAATACTTCAAAGCGAATGGGCTGGAGCACAAGCCTTTAGTTCCTTCGACACCTACTTAGCACCATATGTATTTAAAGATCAATTATCGTATGATGAAATTTTAAAGGCAATCAGGAGCTTTGTTTATAATTTGAATGTACCTGCTCGTTGGGGACAATCGCCTTTTACAAATATTACTTTGGATTGGGTTGTTCCAACAGATTTGAAAGAACAAATTCCAACTAAAAACAATTTACATTTATTTAAAGATAACACGAATACAAAACTTTTGTCTTTGATAAAAGAACGAGGTGTAAATGATTTTGAAGAATTGAAATACGAACATTTTCAAAAGGAAATGAATCTAATTAACAAAGCATATTATACCGTAATGACTGAAGGTGACTCTAATGGTCAACCTTTTACTTTTCCTATTCCGACTGTAAATATCACCGAAGACTTTGATTGGTATGGAGAAAATACAGATTTACTTTTCGAAAACACAGCAAAAATTGGATCATCATATTTTCAAAACTTCATTGGAAGTCAATATTTTTACGATGAAAATGGCCAGAAAATTGAAAATCCAAATGCGTATAAACCTAATGCTGTTCGAAGTATGTGCTGTAGGCTTCAACTTGATTTGAGAGAATTACTTAAAAGAGGAAATGGATTATTTGGAAGTGCAGAAATGACGGGAAGCATTGGTGTTGTTACAATCAATATGGCTCGATTAGGTTTTTTATTTAAAGGAGATAAAATAGAATTATTTAAACGCTTAGACAATCTGTTAGAAATTTCAAAAAGTTCATTGGAGAAAAAAAGAAAATTTATTCAAGAAATGTATGATCGTGGATTATTCCCTTATACAAAAAGATATTTACCACATTTTAAAAATCATTTTTCTACAATTGGAGTAAATGGAATCAATGAAATGATTGTTAATTTCACAGAGGATAAAGATTCAATAACAACTGAATCAGGAATTGATTTTGCTTCAGAAATCTTAGACTATATTAGAAAAAAAATGCAACTTTTTCAAGAAGAAACAGGAAATTTATACAATCTTGAAGCTACACCTGCTGAAGGTACAACCTATCGATTTGCTAAAGAAGATTTAAAGAGATATCCTGAAATTATTCAAGCAGGATTTAATGAAAACATATACTACACAAATAGTTCACAAATACCAGTTGACTTTACAAGTGATCCATTTGAAGCATTACAACTTCAAGATGAATTACAGTGCAAGTATACAGGCGGAACGGTTTTACATCTCTATATGGGTGAAAAGGTTAGCTCAATAGAGGCTTGTAGAAATCTAGTTAAGAAGGTAGTATCAAACTTTAGACTTCCTTATATCACAATAACTCCAGTGTTTAGCGTGTGTCCAAAACATGGTTATTTATCAGGAGAACATGAGTTTTGCCCAAAATGTGATGAAAATATTTTAGAAAATATAATAATAAAATCAAATGAATACACAAACTAAAAACACATCGGAATTAGACATCCTTAATTCCATGAAAGAGAAAAGAACAAAATGTCTTGTTTACACAAGAGTGATGGGTTACCATAGGCCAATTGAGAGTTTCAATATTGGAAAAAAAGGTGAACACAAACAACGAAAACATTTCATAGAAAAATGTTAAAGGCAAAGCCTATACAAAATATTACCCCCTTTAGTATGCTAGATTTTCATGATTTGTGCTCTTGTATAATTTGGTTTGCTGGATGTAATATGCGTTGCCCATACTGTTACAACCCTGAAATAGTTTTTGGAAAAGGCAAATACAATTTTGATGAGGTCTTGCAGTTTTTACAAAAAAGGGTAAATTTATTAGATGGAGTAGTTCTAAGTGGAGGGGAATGTACCCTTCACAAAGAACTTATTCCATTTGTTAAAGAAATTAAAAAACTTGGTTTCAAA
>JBKCGI010000251.1:0-25828 GCA_046303515.1 Flavobacteriia bacterium
CTAATTCCTGCGCTAAAAAATATCGCGGAAAATGAAGAAAAAAATAGTATCAAAAAAATATACCTTGCTGCCTTAAAAAAGGTTGAAACAAAATAATTATGGAAACAAAAACATTGGTTCAGGTACTTACATTCTCTAAAAGTCCTACTGAAATTTACGAGATACTTTTAGACTCAAAAAAACACAGTCAATTAACAGGAGGTGAAGCAATAATTGATAATAAAAAAGATGGTGAATTTTCCGTTTTTGATGGCTATTGTCACGGTTTCAATATTGAACTGCACCGTAATAAAAAGATTGTTCAAGCTTGGCATTTCGAAGAAGAAGGTTGGCCTGATGATCACTTTTCGATTTGCACTTTTAAATTAGAACCAAACGAAACAGGTACAAAGTTGAGTTTTACCCAAAGTGGAATTCCTGAGCATAAATACGATGCCTTAGCAAGTGGCTGGCAAGAATTTTATTGGGATAAATTAAAATAAAACATGAAATTTTTCACTATACTTTTCACTTTAATATCCCTTAATTATTTTTTACATTCTCAAGAACTGAGTGATTCTCTTTTTGTTTTGGGAGAGAAAAAATCACTTTTCTCAAAACAACTAAATGAAAACAGAAAATTAAATATTTATTTACCAGAAGGATATAATAAAAATGACAGCATAAAATATCCGGTTATATATTTGTTGGATGGATCCGCTGATGAAGATTTTATTCACATTTGTGGGATTGTGCAATTTTTAAACTACCCTTGGATCGCAAGTTTAGAAAAATCAATTGTCGTAGGGATTGAAAATGTGGATCGCAAACGAGACTTTACTTTTCCGACAACTGTTGCAAAAGATAAAATTGATTTTCCAACAACGGCTTCATCTTCTAAATTTATAGCTTTTATAGAACTTGAACTACAACAATTCATTAAAGAAAAATATAAAATTACTGAACATAAAACACTTATTGGTCAATCACTTGGAGGATTATTGGCAAGTGAAATATTAGCAAAGAAACCTCTATTATTTAACCGTTTTATCATTATCAGTCCAAGTTTGTGGTGGGACAATGAATCTCTTTTTAAGGAAATCGAAAAGATAGAGAAAAAAGATTTAAATGCAAATACTGAAATATATTTCGCTGTTGGAAATGAGGGAAAAGTTATGGTTAATGATGTTAAAAAATTAAATAAAAGACTTCATTCCAAAGAATTAAATCCATTTTTTGAATATTTTCCGAAAGAAAATCATGCAACGATATTGCATAATGCTGTCTATGATGCTTTTTTGAAATTTAAAGATGTAAAAAAATGAATAAAATTTACATTCTACTGATTTTCCTTGGTTTTGCTGTAATGATTTTTTCAAAAATCAGAAATTTATAAATTCAAAAAAAACTTCCAGATGAAACGCTGATAAAGTTAATAAGGGAAATTACACCAAAATTTAAAATTCTATATATTTCTGGGCTAAGTATACTGTTTTTACTAATTTATTTAATTTTTTTCCAAATTGATTTATTGTTGGAAATCTATTGGGTCATAATAATCGTAATGCTTTCGTGGGATATTTTTGTCCTTATAAAATTCAACAAATGGATAGAAAGCCTAAAGTCAAATCAAAATATAGTTAAAATTGAGAAAAACATTCTGCTTTCAATTGTTTCAAAAAACATGATTATCATTTGTTATCTTTTGTATTTGGTTCAATTATTTACTAGGTGATAAATTTTGTAAAAATCAAATTATTCTCTTCCTTAGGTTTTGAAGATGCTATTTTGTCATGGTTTTTGTATTTCGACAAGCTCACCAAACAAAAACACACGCCAAAATAAAATTAACATACTTGAACCGCAACGGATTTCATCCTTTGCTGATAGGTTTAACTCCTATGGAGTTAAAAAGATTACCTTACCTCCATAAACTCAATATTCAATTGTTTTTGAAAAAATCTGAGTTGTTTACGCTCAACAGGAGTAACAATACTTAAAGAAATTCCTTTTTTTCCAGCGCGAGCTGTACGGCCGCTTCTATGGGTGTAATATTCTTCTTTGTCTGGCAATTGGTAGTGGACAACAAAGGAAAGTGAGTCAATATCAATTCCTCTTGCTGCAATATCTGTAGCTACAAGAATTCTTAAACTCTCATTTTTGAAAGCACGCATCACTTTGTCACGTTCTTTTTGCAATAAATCTCCGTGTAAAGCGTCCGCTGAAATATTTTTTGCAATTAATTGTTTCGCTAAATTTTGAGCAGCAACCTTTGTTTTACAAAATACCATTCCACGATTTTTATGTTCAGATTTTAGAAAATGAAGTAAAATTGTAAACTTCTCACTTTCGTCACACATTAAAAACTGGTGCAAAATATCTTTGTTCACCACATCTTTATTTGCTACAACAATATTGTGTGCGCTTGGAGACATGTGTTGTTGAATGATATCCTTGATTCCTTCTGGAATTGTCGCAGAAAAAAGCCATTTACTTTCTACATGGGTTAAGAATTTAAGAATTTCGTCCAATTCTTTTTTGAAACCCATACTTAGCATTTCATCGGCTTCATCTAAAACAACTGTTTTGACATAATTTAAATCAACTGCTTTTCTGTTAACCAAATCAATCAAACGACCTGGAGTAGCAACAATAATATGAGTTGGTCTTCTCAAATCGGCAATTTGTTTGTCAATTGGAGCGCCACCATAAACTGCTTCCGTGAAAATTTTATCTGAATATTTTGTGAATTTGAACAGTTGCTTTGCAATTTGTTGACCTAATTCTCTTGTAGGACATAAAATCAAAGCCTGAACAACTTCTTTTTTGGGATTGATTTGCTGCAAAATTGGTAATCCATAGGCAGCAGTTTTTCCAGTTCCTGTATTGGCTTGACCAATTAAGTCCGTTTTCCCTTCTAACAATAGTGGAATTACTTGCCTTTGAATTTCTGTTGGATTGATGATATTTAAATCATTTAAACCTTTAATAAATTCTTTTTTTACGCCTAAATCTTGGAAACTTTTCAATCTGCTTGCTTTAATATTCTACAAAGGTACGGAATAACATTGAGTTTCTGCCACAAAGTCGCTAAGACAAAAAGAATCACTAAGATTTCTGAGTTTTTTTTAATATGATGAACATTAAACTTGGTGTAGCTTTAATCTTTACGACTTCGTGGCAAAAAAAAAACGAAATTTATTTGGATAATAGCAAAATATATTTAACTTTGCACTTCAAAGTACTTTTATATGTCATCAACAAAAGAACAATTAGATGCACTACAGGACATCCGGAAAATGATGCAAGAATCTTCAAAATTCTTGTCTTTAAGTGGTTTTTCAGGTGTTTTTGCTGGGATTTTTGCTCTCTGCGGAGCATGGTTTGGAAATTTCCAATTTGATTTATTTCTGAAGGGAGAAAATATGTTGTTTAATTTGCCAGCTACAGAAGAAAATCTAATTTTACTAATCTTTGTTATCTGCGCCACGGTCTTACTTCTTTCAATTTCATTTGCCTTTTATTTTTCCAATAAAAAAGCTAAAAAAAATGGCGTAAAACTATTCGATAAGACAACTTCAAAACTGTTATTTAATATGGCAATCCCGCTTTTTGTTGGAGGTGTTTTTTGTTTTGCAATGCTTTTTCACGGAGGATACTTTGTCTTTTTAATTGGACCTGCAATGCTCATCTTTTATGGTTTATCCCTTTTAAATGGAAGTAAGTACACCTATCATGAAATAAAAATATTAGGTTTATTGGAAATTGCACTGGGGATTATTGCCCTATTTATGTTAGGCTACGGTTTACTTTTTTGGACAATTGGTTTTGGTGCTTTACACATCATATACGGAACATTAGTTTGGTACAAACACGATCGTAAATAAATGGCTCAAATTCCAAACATACAAAATCTAAATAAAGCTTTCGAAAGCAGAATTCGATTGGGAATTATGAGTGTTCTCATGGTAAACGACAGCGTTGATTTCAATCGGATGAAGGAATTGCTGCAGGCCACAGATGGAAATATTGCAAGCCACGTTTCAGCTTTAGAAAAAGAAGGTTTCATTCATGTGAAAAAAGAATTTGTGGGCAAAAAACCATTGACCACCTACTCTGCTACTAAAATTGGAATAAAAGCTTTCGAAGATCACCTGAATGCACTTGAAAAAATTATTAAAATGAATCAATAAACTTTTTTTTAACTCATTACTTTGAATTTCAAAGTACTTTTAAATAGTCAAACATGAAAACAAAAAGAAAAATCAACTTGTTACTCGGAAGTTTTATTACAATTCTAATCTTAAGTGGAATAACAGCGTTTCCAATCCATTCAGAAATTGAATTTCTATTTAAAAACAGGTATGACTTCCCAGATTTCATGACTAATTGGATAGAGCAATTACACGAACTAATCAGCGTAACACCAACTGTAATGTTTTACGGCACAGATTGGCTAGCCTTTGCACACATTATTATTTCGCTATTTTTTATCCCACTATTCAAAAATCCAATTCAACATCAAGTCAACTTGAAAATTGGCATAATAGCCTGTTTTGCGATTTTCCCTTTAGCTTTTATTTGCGGCCCGATCAGAAATATTCCATTCTTTCAGCAATTAATTGACTGTTCCTTTGGAGTTTTCGGTGGAGCATTACTAATCTATATCAATTCACTCATAAATACCGTAAAAAATGAAAACAAATAAAACAAAAATCTTTATCGTTCTAGGGATTTTCGCAGCGGCCATGGGCCTTCTAGAAACAAGTGTTGTTGTTTACTTGCGCGAATTATATTATCCAGAAGGTTTTTCTTTCCCAATTAAAAAAATACCCTTTCACATTTCGAAAGTGGAAATATGGAGAGAAATTGCCACAATCGTTATGCTGTGGGGAATTGGCTATTTAACTGGGAAAAATAAACTAGAGCGCTTTGCATATTTCTGCTACGCCTTTGCTATTTGGGATATCTACTATTACATCTTCCTTTATGTCTTTTTGGCTTGGCCAGAATCGATTTTCACTTGGGATTTATTGTTTTTACTTCCTTTTCCTTGGGTAGGACCAGTTTGGGCACCGGTTTTAATTTCACTACTTATGATTATCTGCTCCATTATTTTTGTCAGAAAAAAAGAAAAAAATCCAAGTTTTGAAATTGCAAAAAAATGGTGGATCTTACTATTCGCTGGTGGAACAATTTGCATCATTTCATTCATGTGGGACTTTTTCCAACTTTCCAATTTTAACTTTAATGTATTAGAACTGATTTCAAATCCCGAAAAATCAGATTTCATTTACAAATTTATCCCTAAAAAATTCAACTTCTTACTGTTTTTTACTGGCTTTTTTGTCATGTTAATCGCAGTATTTGCTCAATTTAATAATCCTCTAAAACTTAGAAAAAATGAACACAAAGTCTAACGAATTCCCGAAAAAAAATAAAGCTATGGGTAAAAAAACTGATTTGCTAATAGCTATAGGTGCAATTCTTTTTGCTGTATTATTTTACAAGCAAACAACTGGATTAAATTACCTGATTTTCAGTGTGATTTATGCCTTATTGAATCTATTCTTCAACAAAGAAAACTTAAATAAAACATGGTACTTAACTTATGGACTGCATTTTCTATGTGCTTTCAATATTTTTAATGTTAACACAAATTTAGCTGTTTGGGCTTGGGTAATTAGTTTGATTTTTGTCATCGGGAAAACCTTCGAAACCAAAAATTCATTTATTCTAACCAGTTTTTTCAGTTTAGCTTCGACAGTTAGTGCTTTTGGAGTCATGTTCAAGAAATATTTTGTCCTTAAAAAAGAGGAAACAAACAAACCCAAACTACTTTACTTAGGGGCAATTTTGGTCAGTTTTGTACTGGTTTTAATCTTTTTCTTCCTCTATAAAGGTGCAAATCCATTATTCGATGATTTGACAAAGAAAATAGATTTATCTTGGTTTGATATTCCTTTTATTTTCTTCACCTTATTAGGATTTTGGATCTGCTTTATTTTTGTTTATCCTTATGTAAACCAAAACAATAGCCTTTGGGATAAAAATAAATTAGCTGAACTAAAAATCGAAGATGAAGATCAAAATACAAGTAGCAAACAATTTGTTGGTTTAATTGCAATTTTAGTTTTTATCTGTCTAAATATCATGTTATTATCACTTAACATTTTAGATATCAAAAGCATTTTTGTTCTTGAAAAATTACCAGAAAATATTTTCCTCTCAGACTTCCTACACTTTTCCGTATGGAGTATCGTTTTCTCTATCATTTTAGCCATAATATTAATCGTTGGAATTCAACAATTTAAAATCAAAAACAAACTAATAAAAATCCTAATTTACACCTGGATTTTTCAAAGCTTGATCATGGTTGTAAATACTTTTATAAGAAATTATTGGTATTCCTTCAATCAAATTACCTACTTAAGAATTGGAGTATTTGTTTTCTTGAGTATGTGCATTTTTGGACTAATTTACACCGCATACTGTATTTTCAAAAAAAGAAATTATTGGTTTTTATTGAATTTAAATCTCAATACCTGGTTATACGTTTTAGTTTTTACATCAATTTTTTCATGGGATAGAATCATTACTACACACAATTTAAAATTTGAAAAAATCGACCAAATCGATATGCAATACCTGAGTTCTTTATCCGAAAATAATGTGGATTTACTCGCCGAATTTTATGTCAAACATTCTGATCTTTTTGAACAATATGGCTATAACAGAAGCACTTTAACGCAAGATCTATTGTGGAAAAAACATCTTTTCTTATGGAAAATGGAACGTAAAAGCTGGCAGAGTTACAATTTAACAGACAAAATGAAATACAAAAATCTAAAATTAAATTAAAAATGAAAATAATTCAAAAATTAAGTCTTAGTCAACAAATGTTTTTGTTTACTTTAATTCTTACCGCAATTCGAATATTCAAATTCGACAATTTAGGACCTTTATTTTTGGTCTGGAATTTATTTTTAGCCTGGATTCCCGTTTTCATAATCAATCAATTGGAAATTTTCCCATCCAAAAAATGGAAATACAGTATAATTGGGATGTGTATTTTATTTCTACCAAACTCGATTTACATTTTTACAGATTTATTCCATTTGAAGCAAAATTTACATGCTCCTTTATGGTTTGATACCGTTTTGATTCTTAGCTTTAGTTTTTTAGGATTGTATTATTTTTCTCAAGCGCTCTCAAAAATCAAACAATTTTTCTACGAGGAATTTTTGAATGAAAATAAAGTCAATCTGATTCAAACTGGAATCATTTTCCTTTGCAGTTTTGGCGTTTATTTAGGAAGATATTTACGTTTAAACAGTTGGAATTTATTCACAAGACCTTACAGAATTGTTTTTAAATTTAATGAAGCAGTTAAAGCGGGAAAATTACCTGAAATCATAGAAATGACTGCTCTTTTCGGAATTATGATAATTTTCCTTCATGAGATAATTGAAAGGAAAATTCAGGTAACAAATTAAATTTGTTAATAAACCCCGAAAGGGTCCCTACCCTTTCGGGGTTTATTAATTACTTATTAAACATTTCTTCCACCACCTTAAATCGGTGAGCAAAAATCTCTTCCAATTTCTTTTTCACTAAAATTGGATGAACTAAACGACCTAAAAAACCAAATGGCAATTCATAGGAAACAATGTCTGTCATCTCAATTCCACCAGCAACTTCCTTAAAATGATGCTCGTGATGCCAAATGCGATATGGACCTTTTCGTTGTTCATCCACAAACATTTGTTTATCCTTAACAGTTGCAATTTCAGTCACCCAGCGCATTGGAATTCCGAGTAAAGGTTTGACAATATATTCAATCATCATTCCTTCGTACATTTTTCCATTTATTTCTGTTAAAACTTCAAAACCCATAGATTTTGGAGTGATTTTCTGCAAATTTTGAGGGGAAGAAAAAAAATCCCAACACGTTTCCAAGTCCGTTTTTACGAATTGTGTTCTTTTGAGTTGATACATAATAAGTAAACAACTAATGAATTTAAAGGTTTAAAAAAGGCATAAAAAAAAGGTCAAACTTAACGCTTGACCTTCAATTTAATATTTTAAAATATTATTTATTCTTTACACGTTCAACATATACTCCTGTACGTGTATCAATTTTAATAATTTCACCATTATCTACAAAAAGAGGAACTTTAACTTCAGCACCAGTTGCAATAGTTGCTGGTTTCATTGTGTTTGTAGCTGTATCACCTTTAATTCCTGGCTCAGTATAAGTAACTTCAGAAATGATGTGCATCGGCAATTCCAAAACCAATGGAGTTTCTTCCTCAGCATGAAACAAAATGTTACAAATCATTCCTTCTTGCAAAAACAAGGGTTTATCAATCATTTTTGCTGGAATATTAATTTGCTCATATGTTTCATTATTCATAAATACATATTCAGTTCCCTCTTGATACAAATATTGGTATTCACGGTTTTCAATTCTTACAATATCAATTTTATGTCCAGCTGAAAAAGTATTATCTAAAACCTTTCCAGATTCAATTTGACGCATTTTAGTTCTCACAAAAGCAGGACCTTTTCCTGGTTTTACATGTTGAAATTCAATTATTTGAAATAACTTTTCGTTATGTTTGATACATAAACCGTTACGAATATCTGCTGTAGTTGCCATATTTATTTTTTTAAATCAGTGCAAAAATAGACTTAATTTTAAAAAAGCACACTATTTATCTTGTAAATTCATCTTTTTTCCTTTTTTTTGTACTCAATATGTCAGAAAATTCAAAAAAAATCAACATTGCCATTGACGGCTATTCCTCTTGCGGAAAAAGTACTCTAGCAAAAGCCTTAGCAAAAGAATTTAATTATATTTTTATTGATTCTGGAGCCATGTATCGTGCCATTACGTTGTTTTGTTTTAGAAACAATTTGGTAGGAGAAAATTTCATAGATAATGAGGGAATCATTGCAGCTTTAAATCAAGTAGATATTCATTTTGAATTCAACGCCGAAAGTAACAAACTTGAAGTCACGCTCAATTCGGAAAATGTAGAAAAAGAAATTCGCACCATGCAAGTCAGTCGCTTGGTAAGTAAAGTTTCATCCATCAAAGAAGTGCGATCTAAATTAGTTGCTGAACAACAAAAAATCGGTAAAAATGGAGGTGTTGTAATGGACGGAAGAGACATTGGCTCAGTTGTTTTTCCGAATGCGGAATTAAAAATATTTGTTACAGCCGATCCTTTAGTAAGAGCAAACAGAAGATTTTTAGAATTAAATGACCCAACTATTTCAATTGATGAAGTACTTCAAAACTTGCAAGAAAGAGACCACATTGATTCAACAAGAAAAGAAAGTCCTTTGACCCAAACAGAAGACGCAATCGTTGTGGACAATTCAAATCTCTCTCAAATTGAGCAACTAGATGTAGTCAAAAAATTAGTTTTAGAAAAATTAAAATAAATTTTAACTCAAAGTTAATATTTTAACTAATTTTGCTATTTTTGTATTCTAATAATATTTATTTCTATGAGTTCAGTAGGTAAAGTAGCAGAAGATATAATTAACAGAAGTCCTTTTTTAAGAGAAGCGATGACTGAAAATTTAATTAATATTTCGGCATTAGCTCGTAAAATTAAACCTCAAATTGATGAAGCTTTTAACGAAGACATCAAAGAAGGTGCAATTATTATGGCAATCAAACGCCTTACACCAGGAACATACCATAGATTAAATCTTAAAATAGAAGGAATCGTTCGCGAAATCGGAGATTTTTTAGTTCGAAGTGGATTAACGTCCTTCACCTTTGAAAATTCTGATTCTTTGAGTGAAAGACAATCTGAAATAATTGAAATTTTAGAAAAAGACAAAAAGAAATCGTTTTATACCATCAGTAAAGGTGTTACAGAAACGAGCATTGTTACAAATCTATTTGAAAAAGACTTAATCCTAAATCTTTTAAGAAACGAAAGTTTAAAATCGAAAAACGAGAATTTAGCTTCCATCACGGTTCAATTGCCAACTTTAAACACGGAAGTTTACGGAGTTTATTACTACATTTTAAAGCAATTAGCTTGGGAAGGATTAAATATTGTAGATATCATTTCAACGGCAAATGAGTTTACAATTATTTTCAATCAAGTTGATATCGATAAAGCTTTTAGAATTTTAATGGAAATCAAAAATCAATAAGGAATTACCTTTCCTGTAGAGTAACTTTTTAGGGTATTTTGTAAAGGTAGTCCTTTGTAATAAATATTCCCATTTCCAGAAATATAGCCATCTAAAATTGCATTTGAAGCATTGATGTTTATATCACCTACTGATTTATTGTAAACACTTAAGTTAGATTGTACCAAAAACTCACTGCAGTCGGCGTATGCATTTGCACGGATTTCAAAACGAGCACTTGTCGCTTTTCCTCTAAAAATGTAATTCGAATAACCTTCAGAATTTTCACAGTTTAGGTAATTTGCTTTTAGTGTCAAGTCAACAGTTCCGGAACATTCATTCAGCAAAACATATAAATTCTGAAAATTCAATGTGTCGGAATTCGTTAATTTTTCTGAACCAATAAAGGTAATATCTGTCAAATCCTTGAAATGAATTTCAACATGAATTTTGGAACTTAAATCCCTTAAAAAGTTACATTTATTTGTATTGGAAATTTCGATCTCCCCCACCTCACTCTCTCTAAACTGAATGAAATTCAACAAGTTTTTACCTCCCGAAATCAGCATATAAGTTGAATCGTCTTGTACCAAATTAAATTCAATATTCTTCAACAAACGTAATTTTGAAAACTCAGGCAAATCGACCCTGATTTCACTATTCTCACCAGAAGATTTCCAACAAGATCTGTCTTCTGCCTTTTTACAAGCAAAAACAAAAATTAAAAGCGATATGAATACAATGTACTTCATTTAAAAACGATAACCAATCCCATATTCCAAATAATCGGCTTTTGCCCAATTGGATTTCAAGGTTAAATTTAACAATAATCCGTTATTAAAACTGTATTTAAATCCAAAACGATGATAAAAATAATCGTTCGCTAAATACTCATCACGCAAGTATATTCCCATTCCAACATGGATTTGCAGATGCTCAAGCGTTAAAAAGTAAGAATTATACAATCCAATTTGCATCATGCTTTCAGGTGATTTTGGAATTACGGGTTTGTATTTTTGAATACTTGGACTATAAATAAAATCCAAACCAGTTTCATAACCCACTGCATGCGAAAAAGCTTTTTGTGCATTCAAAGAAAGTCCAGTTACCAAAAATTTCTCTTGACCAGAAGGATATGAATCTTTACTTGAAGCAATTGCAATCACGGAATATTTCCAAGTATGATCAATTTCTGCCGCTTTTTCTTTAACAATATCGGATTCTGTCATTTTGCGAGCATATACAATACTCAAACTAGGTAAATTTAAACCAAGATTTGGCAATTTAGAAGAACCATTACTAAAATGTGTCATTTCCATTCCAAAGCTAAACTCATTTTTTTTGACTTTATATTGATAAGCCAAGGTGAAATTAATCAAAGCATTAAAATGAGAACTAATCGCAACATTTTTAGGGTTGGTTAAAATATCATATACCTTAGTTCCATAACCCAAGCCTGAACCAATTTTAAAGTTTAATTTATTTTTAGTTGTTTTCAGTAAATTAAATTGCAAAAAAGGATAAAAACCAAAATACTTTCCCAAAACCACATTATTTCCTGCACTTGTATACAATAAGGAGGCACCAACTTGAGGATAATTAAAGGCTTTATGCCAATTTTTTTTGCCTTTTGTCTGCACAAATGCAAATGCTTCAATAGAATTGGTATTACTTTCTGGCAAATGATTCATAATTGGTCTGTGCGCAATCAAAAAACCATGTTTATACTTTATTCCCAAGCCCAAATCATTTTCTTGCGCTATGAAAGATTTCCCAATTAATAGAACCAAAAACAAAATTGCTTTTTGCATAAGACAAAGTTACGTATAAAAGATATTCTACTTACTTTTACTGAAAAAAATCTTTTTGCCATGGATAGTCGCTTAGTTGCCTTCGAACGTTTGTTAAATATTATGGATGATTTACGAGAAAAATGTCCGTGGGATAAAAAGCAAACCTTTGAAAGTTTGCGCACCTTAACAATTGAAGAAACCTATGAGTTAGCAGATGCCATAAGTGAAGGAAATCCGAAAGAAATTGCTGGAGAACTAGGTGATTTGTTTTTGCACTTGGTTTTTTACGCTAAAATTGGTTCTGAAAACGGAGATTTTGACGTGACTTCGGTCTTGAATCAAATTTGTGATAAACTGATTTTCAGACATCCACACATATACAGCGACACGGAAGCCAATACAGAAGACGAAGTGAAATCCAATTGGGAAAAATTGAAACTCAAAGAAGGCAAGAAATCTGTTTTAGAAGGAGTTCCGAAATCTTTGCCCGCTTTAGTAAAAGCCTACCGCATTCAAGACAAAGTAAAAGGAGTTGGCTTTGATTGGGATGAACAAGAAGACGTTTGGAACAAAATCAGCGAAGAAGTTGCCGAATTGAAAGAAGCCATCCAAGAAAAAACGCAAGATGATATCGAGGATGAATTTGGAGATGTTCTTTTTTCACTAATCAATGTGAGCCGTTTCATCAACGTAAACCCAGAAAACGCACTTGAAAAAACCAATAAAAAATTCATAAAACGTTTTCAATTGATGGAAGAATTGATTTTAGCTGAAGAAAAGGATTTAACTGAAATGTCATTACAGGAAATGGATGTGTATTGGGAAGCGGCAAAAAAACAGTTGAGAGGATGAAGATAAAACCTTTTTTGATAATTTTCATTTTTATTGTTTCAGCTTGTATTTCTGAACCTAAAAAAAAAGAAGAAATAGTATTTGTCAATTTTGATGTCAAAAAAGTAGAAAATATTCTAGGTAAAGAAGAATATTGGAACATTTATAAAATTTTAAATGACACCGTTGAAAAAAAAATCAAAGATGGACATATAATTGATCATATTGGAGAAAAAAGAATTCTAGATAGTACGTTTTTGTTAAATTCAAAAAAGGATAAACTTATAGCATTTTGGATTTTATATGGAGATAAAGAAGTTGACGGTGGTTATTCTTATTTTAAAGGACAGAAAATAAATAATAAGTGGTATTTTTATGAAGACATTTTTCAATCTATGGGAGAAAAAAGCTCTTATTCTGAAATTCATGACTTAATACTTAAAAAATCTAGTGCCTATTTAATTCAAAAGAAAAATATTTTTTTTATAAATGATAATATTTTTTATAAAGAATTTGATAGGTATGAAGAAGACGCAAAAAAGGCAAATTATCCATTAAATCGACTTGAAAAAAGCAGATACTTTATCACTAATATGATGCGTGAATTTTATCAAGACAAAATGCTTCACGAAATATATAAGCCAAGGGATTTTGCACTCAGTTATGATAAATCAAAAAGAGAATTAACAATCACATGTCCTATCAAAAAATGGAATGAGTTTCCAATTGATTATCAAGTAAACTGGTATTACAACAATTATAAACCCAGAGCAAATTCTTCTCAATTTGTACCAATGAGCCAAAATGAATCATCCTGCGTAATCAAAAACGTTAAGGCAAATGATGATGTTTACTTTCTTTTCAGTTTTGCAGGTAAAGAATGGGTTGAAGGTGTTGGCTTAGTTTATTACCATTACAAACTTTCTAATGGCAAAGCAAAATTTATAGGTTTAGTCCCTGATGAAGATGATATAAGAACTTATGATGCCCCAAGGCAGGATTCAATACGCAAAGTTTGGCAAAAACGCATTGATGAGCGTTTGGGTAAGAATTATGGGAAATAAAATTCATACTTTACTTAGCTTTTAAACACAAAAATCACCGAACATCTACGTAAATCCCGATAGCTATCGGGACTGCGCTCATCAGCGGGAAAATAAATCACTTCTCAATCTGCTTATAAGAAGCCGAAATACCTTTTATTAGTGAAGAACTAAAACCATTATGCTCCATTTCGTTTAAACCAATAATCGTACAGCCTTTTGGAGTCGTAACTTTATCAATTTCCGTTTCTGGATGTTGTTTGTTTTCGATAAGTAATTCAGCAGCACCTTTCACCACATGGTTTACAATTTCGCTAGCCGTTTTAGAATCAAACCCAATTTGAATTCCGCCTTGTACCATGGAACGCATGAAACGTAAAACGTACGCAATTCCACAAGCTGCTAAAACAGTAGCTGATTCCATTAAATTTTCCTTGATCATGATGGAAGTCCCTAAATTGTTAAACAAATCCAAAACTTCTTGAATCATTTGTTCATTTTCTGTCGAGGAACATACACATGTCATCGATTGTTTTATATCTGCCGCAGTATTTGGCATCGCTCTAAAAACAATTGCATTTGGAATCACAGCATGGATATCCGCAATAGTAACACCAGTTGCAACACAAATAATGAGTTGATTTTGAATATCAATAGTTTGCTTGATGTCATTTAAAATATTTACAACATCATATGGCTTTACTGCAACAACAATTAATCTAGCATTTTCAATTGCTTTGGCGTTATCAGAAACTATTTGAATGCCTTTTTCTTTTAGATGATTTATAGTAGAAACATTTCTTTTACTTAGAGTTAAACGATCTAGAATAAATTCCGGATTGGAGATTAATCCATTCGCTAACGCTAAACCCAAATTTCCACAACCTAATATTGCTACTTTTTCCATCAATTATTTTTTTACAAATTTAAATAGAATGTTACATTATCTTTTGTTAATAATGTAGTGATTCAAAAATTAAAACAGGACAATTAAACAAAAAAAATGCGATTAAGAATAACCGCATTTTATTATTTGAAAAATTTTATTCCTATTTGATATAAACAGTTGCCTCTGAAGTTTCTTCTTCAATGATCTGAATTACTCCTTCTCCAGTTAAACCATCTTTTGATGCATTAATATTTAAAACTGCCACACCAGCTTGCCCTAATTCATAAATGTCATTATAATTAAAAATTGCTTCACCACTCAAATTTGTAGTTGTGGTGTCATTTTCAATTAAAGTCTTACCAAAAGAACTTTCAGATGGAGATGCATACAAAACAACCTCTGCATTTGAAACAGGATTTTTGTTTTCATCATAAACAAAAACTTTTGCAATAGTGTCTTTTTTCTTATTACATGCAGATGATGCAAAACCAACAGCAAAAACTACTGCTGAAAAATATATAACATTTCTTAATTTCATTTTCTTATGGTATTAATTATGGTTCAAAACGAACAGTTTGTACAGAAATAATGTGTTCTTTAACACGCACATAGCCTGTAGCTTGCTTGTTTAAATATTTCACTAAAATATCAAAATATCCTGATGTTGTTTCTTTACCTCCTGCAGTATAAAAGGCTTCCATATTGAACTCAGCAACTCCTTGAGCATTTGAAAATAAAGTGTCAACATAATCCATTGTTGGTGGATTAGACTTTGTATCACCAATAATAATAACTTTTGCATTTGGCAATAAATCATTATTCTCATCTCTTACGAAAACTCTTAATATAGAATCTTCTTTACTCTCACATGAACTTAATCCTAGATTAATTGCTAATAAAGCAACAAAAAATAAGAGTGTAAACTTAGAAATTTGTTTCATTTTTAACGTTTTGTTTAATTAAAAATCTCTTCTCAATGTTCAAAAATAAGACTATTTTATTAATTTCGCACAAAAAAAAGAAAAAGTTTTTACTAATCAAACGTGAATAAACTTAAAAAGTTGCGCAGTTTGATAAAAAATAGCTCATTTTAAAATGAAAGAAATAATTAAACAATTACAAAATCAAGTCTCTAACACTGTAATTAACAACAGCATAGAACTTGAACAATTTAGAATTCAATATTTAGGTTCAAAAGGCGAAATCAAAAATTTGTTTAACGATTTTAAAAATGTACCAAACGAGCAAAAAAAGGAAATCGGTTTACTTTTGAATCAATTAAGAATTGAAACAGAAGAATTCTATGCACAAACAAAAAATAAATTTGAAACCGCAAATACAACTGATTCTAATTTTGATTTTTCAAGAACGGGAGAAAGTTTTCCTTTAGGATCTCATCATCCTATTTCTTTGGTAAGAGCTGAAATTATTGAGATTTTTTCGCGAATTGGATACAATGTATCTGAAGGACCAGAAATTGAAGACGATTGGCATAATTTCTCTGCCTTAAATTTCCCACCAGAACATCCGGCTAGAGATATGCAAGATACCTTCTTTATTGAAAAAGGAGATACTTCAACAGGTTCAGCAAGCAAGGAAATGGCTTTGAGAACACATACTTCATCTGTGCAAGTGCGTGTAATGGAAAATAATCAACCTCCGTTGAGAACAATTTCTCCAGGAAGAGTTTATCGAAATGAAGCAATTTCAGCTCGAGCACATTGTTTTTTCCATCAAGTGGAAGGATTATACATTGATAAAGATGTTTCTTTTGCAGATTTAAAGCAAACCTTATTATATTTCGCCAAAGAATTATTTGGAGAAAAAGCTCAAATCCGCTTGCGTCCCTCCTATTTTCCATTTACTGAGCCAAGCGCTGAAGTAGATGTTTCTTGCTCAATTTGTAATAGTGCTGGTTGCAATGTTTGTAAATATACGGGTTGGTTAGAAATCCTAGGCTGCGGAATGGTTGATCCAAATGTTTTGGAAGCTAGTGGAATTGATTCAACCATTTACTCTGGTTTTGCCTTTGGAATGGGAATAGAACGTATCACCCAATTGAAATATAAAGTAAATGACTTACGTTTATACTCAGAAAACGATATTCGTTTCTTAAAACAATTCAAATCTTCTTTATAAAATGGGACTTTTCACTTCAAATAATTCTACTTTTCCTTGGACGAAATTAACATCTTTGGAACAACTGGATGAAATACTTACTTCTGACAAAAAAGTTCTCATTTTCAAACATTCCACGCGCTGCAGTATTTCTTCAATGGCATTAAATAATTTTGAAAGAGAATTTACACTTGATGAACAAATAGAAACCTATTTTTTAGATTTATTACAACATCGAGATATTTCAAACGCAATCGCCGAAAAAGCAAATGTTTACCATCAATCACCTCAAGTAATCGTTTTCGAAAATAAGAAATCAATTTACAATGCTTCACACGGTCAAATTGATGCCTTAACCATAAATAAATTATAAAATGAGAGGAAAACAAATTGGCATTATTGCCGTAATTATTTTAGTAATTGGAGCATTTGTTATAGTGCCAATGCTTAAAGGCGGTGAAAACGAGGAAAATACTATTGCGGCAAAATTTAGCTTTTTAGAAAATTTAGCAACTCCATTCGGAAAAAAAGTTCCTTTAAGCTTTGAAATTTTAGCTGAAGATGTTACTTCTTCCTCAATTTACTTGAACGATTCACTTTTAAAAACCTGGCAAAATCCAAAAGGAAAAATTACATTTACTTTAGATGTTTCGCTTTTTGGATTGGGAGCAAAAACAATTAGTTTGGTTTCAACTTTAGCAAATGGACAAGAACAAAACGACACTAGAATGATTCGCATTGTTTCTGACGAAGCACCAAAGAAATTAAAAGCTTATGTTTTGAAAAGTTTTGTACATAACCCAAGTAGTTTTACACAGGGTTTAGAGTTTAATGATGGTCAGTTATTTGAAAGTACAGGTTTAAATGACAAAAGTAAAATCGCCCAAGTTGAACTAGAATCAGGAAAAATCACCAAAGAAATTGGTTTAGACGGAACGTATTTTGGAGAAGGAATTACAATTCTAGGAGACAAAATTTATCAATTGACTTGGCAAAATCAAAAGTGCTTTGTTTATGACAAAAATTCCATGCAGTTAAAATCAGAATTTACTTATACGAATGAAGGTTGGGGATTATGCAATGATGGAAAAAGTTTAATTATGTCAAACGGATCTGAATTTATTACCTTCAGAAATCCAGAAACATTTCAAATTGAAAGAACCATAGAAGTTTATGATCAAATTGGACCAAGAGTGAGATTAAACGAATTGGAATATATCAATGGGAAAATATATGCGAATATTTGGCAATTGGATATTGTAATTGTTATTGACCCAAAAACTGGAAAAGTGTTGCAAGAAATTGATTGTGCTGATGTAGTTTCTGCTGGTCGTGGAGCTGGAGAGGTATTAAATGGAATCGCCTTCAATTCAAAAACCAATAAAATTTATATGACTGGTAAGAATTGGTCTAATTTACTAGAAGTTGAAATTAAATAATTTCAATTATAGCTATGCGTGAATAGCAATTTTGGCACGAGTTTTGTTTTCATTTTCGCTAAAAAGAATATTATGAAAACTTCAATTTTTATTTTTGGACTGAGCTTATTAAGTCTTGGTTTGTTTAGCGCCGATTCGGTAACATATCCAAGTATCTCACATGATTCATTTAAAGTTGGTGAAAAATTAACTTATCGTGTTACATATGGCTTCGTTGATGCTGGTGAAGCTGTAATGGAAGTCAAAAGCACTACAAAAAAAGTAAATGGTAGAGAAATGCTCCACTTTAAGGGAACTGGTAGAACTTTAGGAGGATTTAATGCGGTATATAAAGTTCACGATGTATATGAAAGTTATGCAGATAAAAAAGGTGTATTTCCTTGGTTGTTTGTTCGAAGAGTAAATGAAGGTGGATACAAGGTAGAACAAGATTACACTTTCAAACATGACAAATTAAAAGTGAATATCGGAAAGGATAAAGAAGTTAAAATTCCTTTAGCAATTCAAGATATGGTTTCATCTTTTTACTATGCAAGAACCCTTGATTTTAAAAAAATGAAAAAGAATGATGTCATGGAATTCAAATGTTTTATGGATGGTGAAATTTGGCCATTAAAAATAAAATATGTTGGAGATGAAGTGATTCATATTCGAAAAGGGAAGTTTAATTGTATGAAATTCATCCCTGTAGTTCAGAAAGGAAGATATTTCAAATCTCCAGATGATTTGAATTTCTGGATTACAAAAGATGAAAATAGAATTCCTATTTATGTGAAAGCAAAAATTCCAGTAGGGACAGTTAAATTGCATCTTACAGGATGGGAAGGCTTAGCTCACACACTTGAAAAGGTTAAATAAAAACAATAAATATTTGAGGTGATTTCATGATAGAAATCACCTTTTTTTTTTTAACAATCCTACTGCCTTTTAATTTTTTTTAAAAAAAAATGTATTTTTTTTGATTGCCTTTAAAAAAAATTGTATTTTCGAACTGTAAATAATTAAGTATTAACTAAAAAAAGCAAATAACCCTTGGTCAAATTTGACCATTTTTTAAGCCTTATGACAAGTATATTTGTTGCCAAATTAGATTTTGGCGTTTCCCAAGAAGAATTAAAATCTGTTTTTGAACGATTTGGAAGAGTTAACAAAGTAACAATAGCAACTGACAGAGAAACAGGTAAACCTAGAGGTTTTGCTTTTGTCGAAATGTTTGATGAAAGTGAAGCTGATACTGCAATTCAAAATTTAGATAACAGCACAATAAACGGTCGTCAAATTGCAGTTAAAAAAGCAGAGGACAGATCAAATGCAAGACCTGACAATCGCAGTGAAAACAGAGGTGAATTCAAGCCTAGAAAAGATTTTTCTTCAGACAGAGGTGAGCGCAAGCCTTTTGAAAGACCAGCTAGTACATATAACAA
The DNA here is from genome assembly GCA_046303515.1 of Flavobacteriia bacterium. GTDB lineage: Bacteria > Bacteroidota > Bacteroidia > Flavobacteriales_D > Crocinitomicaceae > M2408. Next base: position 19,678 of record JBKCGI010000251.1, read on the forward strand.
AGTTACAAAAGATTCAGATGATGATGCTATCAGTCCAATTGCTCCAATTATTGAGATTGATAAATTAAAATCTGAAGCAAGAAAAAAAGAATTACCAAAGAAAAAAGAAGTTGATAAAAAGATTTCAGACGGTAAGCCAAGACAACAAAAAATGGAAGCTTACAAGAAAAGTGGAAAAAATAATCGCTTCTTTGACATCGATGACGACGACGATTATTAAAATTAAAATAATTTTTGCTGCGCAGGCAACTATTTATTTTTTGCTTAGTAATTAGTGCAAATCTAAAATATAAATTATTATGAAAAATATTACAAAAATTATAACGCTTTTGTGTTTTGTCGTTTTGAGTTTTTTCTCAAATGCCCAAAATGGAATTAGTACTACTGATGCAACTGCAGCAGATACTTGCAATGGTTCAGCTTTTTTTGCTGATTCTGTTGGTTTGGCTACTTATGAATGGTACTCTTCGGATTCAACATTAATATCTTCAACTGATGCTGCATCAGGTTTATGCGTTGGTTCTTATTACTTAATAGTTACTGTAAACAGTGTTACAAGTACATATAATTTTGTGATTTCTGTTATAAATCCTGATCCTTGTGCAGGCTTTAGCGCATTTATTAATGCAAGTTCAGCGTCCGCTCCTGGAGTTTGCGATGCAACTGCAAACGGAATTGCTCAAGGAGGAACTGCTCCATACACATACATCTGGGATAGTGTACCATCTAGTTCTCAAATTGGAAATTTATGTGAAGGACTGCTAACTTTAGTGGTTACTGATGTCAATGGATGTTCTACAACAACAACTTCCTACATTTATTCAGATTCAACAACTAATTGGACTTCAACTTTGACTGGATATGTTTACCCAAGTAATCCATCTATGGATGGTTTGTGCAATGGAAGTGCATATGTCGACATTTATGGAGGAACTGCCCCATATACATTTACACACAGTAATGGTGATGCAACTCAAAATCCTCAAAATTTATGTGCTGGAATTTATTCTGTAATAGTAACAGATGCTGATAGTTCAACAATTACATTAAACTATGTTGTAGCTGATCCTTCTGACATGTTCAATGGTGGAAACTTTGGTGATTCAACAGTAATTGACACATTAGGGACAAATGCAATTGAAGATTGTATGATTGACTACCTTACCTTGGATACAGCCTTTGTGTCAGATATTTCTTATATTTCCAACGATTCAATTGTTGTGACTTGGTCGGTTGTAGATGGTAATGGAACGATTAGTTTCTTACAATCATATACTATTTCAAGTGGAATCGGAGTTTATGACATTATTTTACAGATTTTTTGTCCACAAAAAACAGTTGGTGAATTTGTATTGGCTGCAGATAGAATATACTTCAATCCTTCTTTAGCTATGGTTGATGAATATAAGGAAACAACATTTAGCGTATACCCAAACCCATTTGTAAATACATTAAAAATTGATTTAGATGAAAACTCAAAATCTAGTGTTTCAATTACAGATATTACAGGTAAAGTGATCTTTAATTCAAATTACTATTCTAAAAATATTGAAATCAATGTTGATGGAATATCCAAAGGACAATATTTCTTAACTATTTCAAATAATGGTGTGCAAAAAACACAAATTATTGTGAAACAATAAAAAAAAGTAACATATTTTCAAAAGCTGTTCATACTCAATATGAACAGCTTTTTTTTATCTAGTAAATTGGACTTAATTTTAAAATAAAACTTTTTAAACTTATAGTAAAAAAGAAATTAAGTTGTAATTTTCATTTGATTTGAAAGCTTTTAAATGAAAAAAAATATGTATGTTTGCAAGCGAATGAACAAAATCGCTTTAGGAATTGATATTGGTGGAACCAACACCGCTTTTGGACTAGTAAACTCCGAGGGAGAAATTTTAATAGAAAAATCCTATCCAACAAATCAATTTGATCGTCCACAAGATCTTGCTGATTTTATTTATGATTTTGTACAAAGTGAAATCAAAAACAGTGAACTAATCGGTATTGGAATTGGTGCACCAAATGGAAATCAATTTACAGGAACAATAGACTTTGCTCCAAATTTACGTTGGAAAGGAGTTATTCCATTGGCAGCCATTTTTGAGAATAAATTCAACATCAAGACAATCTTAACCAATGATGCCAATGCAGCAGCAATTGGTGAAAAATTATTTGGAAATGCTAAAGATCTTAGTGATTTTGTTGAAATCACTTTGGGGACAGGTTTAGGAAGTGGAATTATTTCAAACAACGAATTATTTGCTGGTAAACACGGAATAGCCGGTGAATACGGTCATTTTAGAGTTATTCCTAACGGAAGAGTTTGTGGTTGTGGAAGAAAAGGTTGTTTGGAAACTTACGTATCTTCAACTGGAGTGGTTAGAAGTATTCGAGAATTGGATTCTGACAATAAACTAATTTCAAAACTCGAATGGCTTGAAAATCCAAGTGCCAAAACTGTTTTTGAATTGGCATTAGAAGGAGATTTGTTTGCTGAAGAAATCGTAAATTACACGGCTGAAATTTTAGGACAATCTTTAGCAGATTTCGCAGTGTTTTCTGACCCGCAAGCTTACATTCTTTTTGGAGGACTTTCTTTAAGTGGTGATTATTTCACAGATAAAGTCAAAAAAGCAATGGATGCTAACTTGTTAAACATTTATGCAAATAAAATAGAAATTCGTGTTTCTAGCTTAAACGATAAAAATGCTGCAATTTTAGGAGCTTCTGCTTCTGTATTTTGGAATACTTTAAAATTTAATTTCGATGAAACTAATTAGTTGTTTTTTTTTATGCTTTATACTAAATGCATTTAGTCAAGTTGAAGAGTTACAAAATTCTCAACTTAAAAGAAAAAAAGTAATTGACCCTAGTGCCAGTTCTCAAACTACACCTAGAAAAAGATACGACTTTGCTCAACATGTAAATCCTTTTATCGGGACTGATGCGCATGGTCATACTTATCCAGCAGCCGCAGCTCCATTCGGAATGATGCAATTAGGTCCTGATACTCGTTACAACGGTTGGGATGGTTGTTCAGGCTATCATTATTCAGATTCTGTAATTTACGGCTTCAGTCATACACATTTGAGCGGAACTGGTGTAGAGGATTTATGCGATTTATTAATCGTACCGCAACAAGGTAAAGCTCTCATAGAACCAGGATACAAAAATCCAAAAGGCTATGGTGCAAAATTTTCTCATAAAAATGAAAAAGCTGAGCCAGGTTATTATGAAGTGAAATTAAATAATAGAATTCAAGTTAAATTAGCTACAAAAGAAAGATCCGGTATACACTCCTACTCTTTCGACAACAAAACTGAGGTAAAATATATTTTAATTGATTTAGATCATCGCGATAAATTATTGGATTATTCGTTAAATATTTTATCCAAAAAACAAGTTTCTGGAAGCAGAAATTCAAAAGCTTGGGCTTCCAATCAACATTTTTATTTTTTCTTAGAAAGCGAACAAGAATTTGTAAAAGCTAAAGTGATTACCAAAAAAGGAAAGCACAAATTACTTTTGACATATCCAAAAGAATGTCAACAAATTAATTTAAAAGTTGGAATTTCTGCCGTTGATATTGATGGCGCAAAAAAGAATTTATTTGACGAAATCACAACTTGGAATATTGAAGAAATTAAAAATATCACACGAAATAACTGGAATGTGGAATTGAATAAATTACACTTTGTTTCTGAAGACAAAGATGTCATGACAAATTTTTATTCCGCTATGTATCATGCTTACCTTTGCCCTACTATTTTCTCAGATGTAGATGGTCGATTCAGAGGAAATGATGGAGCAATTCATACGTCTACTTCGCACCAGCAATACAGCATTTTTTCACTTTGGGATACCTATCGAACTGCTCATCCACTTTACACCTTAACACAGCAAAAAAGAACAGGTGATTTTGTAAATTCATTTTTGGAAATTTACAAGCAAATAGGTACTTTGCCAGTTTGGGAGTTGAATGGCAACGAAACAAATTGTATGATTGGATATCATTCTGTTTCGGTAATTGCAGACGCATACAACAAAGGAATAACTAATTTTAATACAGAATTAGCGCTACAAGCAATGGTCACCAGTGCGAAAAAAGAGGAATTAGGAAAATTGTTTTTTGCAACTCAAGGTTTTATTGGTTCTAGAGATGAGCCAGAATCCGTTTCAAAAACCTTAGAATATGCATATGACGATTGGTGCATTTCAGAATTTGCAAAAAGCTTAAAAAATCAAGAAATTGCTGAGGAATTTTATCGCCGTTCACATAATTTCATGAATATTTTTGACCCTCAAACAAAATTCATGCGTCCACGAAATGGTGGTGTTTGGCACGCCCCTTTTATTCCATCTGAAGTTAATTTTAATTTCACCGAAGCTAATAGTTTTCAATACTCCTTGGCGGCGCCACAAAATATAGTTGTTTTAAGAGATTTATTAGGCGGAAAAGATAGTTTGGAAGCTTGGTTAGATAGATTGTTTACCACTTCAAGCAAATTAGATGGAAGACATCAATCTGATATTACAGGTCTAATCGGTCAATACGCCCATGGAAATGAACCTTCTCACCATATGGCATATTTGTACAACTACACCAACAATCCTTCAAAAACTCAGGAACGAATTGATCAAATTTTGAAAGAAATGTATCATCCCACTCCAGAAGGCTTAAGTGGCAATGAAGATTGTGGTCAAATGTCTGCTTGGTATGCTATGTCAGCAATTGGATTATATCCAATTTGTCCTGGAAAACCAATTTACACCTTCGGTAGACCAATACAAGATTACGCGAATTTTCATTTTGAAAATGGAAACACTTTTTATATCAAAACTTTGAATAATTCATCTGATAACAAATACATCCAAAACATCAATTTAAACGGAGTGAATTATTCAAAACTATATATAACGCATGACGATTTATTGAGAGGAGGAACTTTGATTTTTACAATGGGAGATAAACCTAATTCAGATTTAAAAAATTATCTTTCCGACATTTCTGAAAAAGATTCCTTAAATGAGAATATTATTCCTGTGCCCTATTTTACAGCGACTAGAAACACATTTAACGATTCAATTACTACTGAAATTAAATGCATTGAAATTCCAAATTCAATGATACGATATACCTTGGATGGTTCAGAACCAAGTTTGAATAGTGAAATATATCAAAACCCACTTACTTTTCATGAAACTACAACCTTAAAAGCTAAATTATACAGATACAAAGGAAATATTGGTGCTTCAGACAATCCCGGACAGAAAATCGCGATAGTTTACCAGCTGGATGATAAAAAAGCAGTTTCCACAACCTTTTACAAACTAAATAAGGGAACAAATATTGACTTAAAGACAAAATACAACAACCAATATACTGGAGGTGGAGATCAAGCCTTAATTGACGGAATTATAGGTGGAGATGATTTCAGAACTGGTACTTGGCAAGGTTACCAAGGCGATAATGCGGAGGGAATCATTTCTTTTGACGAAGCTAGAAAAATTCAAAATGTAAAAATTTCATGTTTGCAAGATGTAAAATCTTGGATTTTTATGCCCACGTCGATAGAAATTGAAATTTCATATGATGGAATAAAATTTGAGAAAACAATCGTTTCGAAGATTAATTATCAATCCACTATTGAAGGGAATTTTAGAGAAAAATTCAACATAGATTTAAATGCAAAAAGTCCAATTAAAAAAATTAGATATAAAATCGTAAATCGAGGAACTTGTCCTAAAGGTCATTTAGGAGAAGGAGATAAAAGTTGGATTTTTATTGATGAGATTGAATTGTTGTAAAAATAATTGTTAATCAAAAAAAATTTTTTATTATTGTAATCACAAATTCTTAAATTACTTATATGAAACTATTAAAATCACTATTTATTTTAACTGCACTACTTATTTCTCAAAACTTTACAGCTCAAGACTTCGATTTGAAGTGGAGTGAAAAAATGAAATACGACAACAAGAAAGGAGGCTTTTTTAAAGAATTTCTTGGAGCTACAGAAAATAACATCTTCGTAGTAAATAATAATCTAGCCTTAAGTCAAAAAAAAGCTAACAAACAATTAAACGTTATTGTTTACGATAAAGAAACAATGGCTAAAAAAGGAATTATCAAATTAATTAA